>JAEZEY010000055.1 GCA_023432845.1 Pseudomonadota bacterium | reverse complement strand
GGTCGCCAACCGCCTGCGCTCGCGCATCGCCGTGCAGGTCGACGGCGGCCTACGCACCGGCCGTGACGTCGTCATCGGCGCGCTGCTGGGCGCGGATGAGTTCGGCTTCGCCACCGCGCCACTGATCGCGGCCGGCTGCATCATGATGCGCAAGTGTCACCTGAACACATGCCCGGTCGGCGTCGCGACGCAGGACCCGGTGCTGCGCGCCCGCTTCAAGGGCCAGCCCGAGCATGTGATCAACTACTTCTTCTTCCTCGCCGAGGAAGTGCGCGAGATCATGGCCGAACTCGGCTATCGCAAGTTCGACGAGATGGTCGGCCAGTTGCAGATGCTCGACCAGCGCCGGCTCGTCGCGCATTGGATGCCCAAGGGCCTCGACTTCTCCAAGCTTTTCATGAAGCCGAAGGCCGACGCCAATACACCGATCTACCACTGCGAGAAGCAAAACCATCACCTCGAGAAGGTTCTTGACCGCAAGCTGATCGCCGAAGCACAGCCCGCGCTCGACCGCGGCGCGCCAGTGCGCCTGCAGACGGCGATCAACTCGACCAACCGCTCGACCGGCGCCATGCTGTCGGGCGAAGTCGCCAGGCGTTACGGACATGAAGGCCTGCCGGACTCGACCATCCATGTCCGGCTGACCGGCACCGCCGGCCAGGCCTTCGGCGCCTGGCTCGCCAGGGGCGTGACTTTCGAGCTCGAGGGCGACGCCAACGACTATGTCGGCAAAGGCCTGTCGGGCGGCCGCATCATCATCCGTCCGCCGGCGGATTCCGGCATCGTGCCGGAAGAGTCGATCATCGTCGGCAACACCGTGATGTACGGCGCCATCGCCGGCGAATGCTATTTCCGCGGTGTCGCCGGCGAACGCTTCGCCGTGCGCAACTCCGGCGCCACCGTCGTCGTCGAAGGCACCGGCGACCATGGGTGCGAGTACATGACCGGCGGCATCGTCGTCGTACTCGGCAACACCGGCCGCAACTTCGCCGCCGGCATGTCGGGCGGCATCGCCTATGTGCTCGACGAGGACAACACGTTCGAGTCGCGCTGCAACATGGCGATGGTTGCGCTCGAGCCCGTTCCCGAAGAGGAAGCGATCGCCGAAAAGGAATTCGGCCATCAGCTCGAGACCAGCGGCATGGTCGATGTCATGTCCGACCTCACCACCAAGGATGCCGAGCGGCTCAAGAAGCTGATCTCGGATCACGCACGCTACACCGGCTCGGCACGCGCCAAGGCGATCCTGGCCGACTGGGCGCGTTATCGTCCCCTGTTCAAGAAAGTGATGCCGGTCGAATTCGCCCGCGCGCTCGCTGAAATGGCAAAGGAAAAGGCCGCAACCATGCAGGCGGCGGAATAAGATGGGCAAGATTACCGGATTTCTCGAGTTCGAACGTGACGATCGCAAGTACGCTCCTGTCGAGGAGCGTATCAAGCACTATCGCGAGTTCGTGGTCCCGCTGGCCGAAGGCGACGTGCGCCAGCAGGCTGCGCGCTGCATGGATTGCGGCGTGCCCTACTGCCACGGCACCAGCCGCATCACCGGCCAGCCGACCGGCTGCCCGGTCAACAACCAGATCCCGGACTGGAACGATCTGGTCTATCGCGGTGACTGGGACGAGGCGGCGCGCAACCTGCACTCGACCAACAACTTCCCGGAAGTGACGGGCCGCGTCTGCCCGGCGCCGTGCGAAGCGTCCTGCACGCTCAACATCGAAGACACGCCGGTCACCATCAAGACCATCGAATGCGCCATCGCCGATCGGGCCATCGAACAGGGCCTCAAGCCCGAGATCGCCGCGCACAAGACCGGCAAGAAGATTGCCGTCGTCGGTTCGGGTCCGGCCGGCTTGGCCTGCGCACAGCAGCTCGCCCGCGCCGGTCACGACGTCCATGTCTTTGAGCGCTGGGCCAAGGCCGGCGGCCTGATGCGTTACGGCATCCCGGACTTCAAGATGGAGAAGGTCCACATCGACCGCCGCGTCACGCAGATGCAGGCCGAGGGCGTGACCTTCCACTACGGCGTCCATGTCGGCGTCTCGCTGCCGATCGAGAAGCTCACCGCCGAATACGACGCGGTGGTGCTGGCCGGCGGCTCGGAAAAGCCGCGCGATTTGCCGATCTCGGGCCGCGAGCTCAAGGGTATCCACTTCGCCATGGATTTCCTGCCGCAGCAGAACCGCCGTGTCGGCAGCGAGCCGCTCGGCGACGTCGCGCCAATCCTCGCCACCGGCAAGAAGGTCGTTGTCATCGGCGGCGGCGACACCGGTTCGGACTGCATCGGCACCTCGATCCGTCAGGGCGCCGTGTCGGTGACCAACTTCGAGATCATGCCGGCGCCGCCGGAGAAGGAAAACAAGGATCTGACCTGGCCGAACTGGCCGCTCAAGATGCGCACGTCATCAAGCCACCTCGAAGGCGCCAAGCGCGACTTCGCCGTCGGCACGCTGAAGTTTTCCGGCGAGAACGGACAGGTGAAGAAACTGCACTGCGCGCGTCTCGACGACAAGTTCAAGCCGGTGCCGGGCACCGAGTTCGAGATCGAGGCCGATCTGGTGCTGCTCGCCATGGGCTTCGTGCATCCGGTGCACGAGGGCATGCTGAAATCACTCGACGTCGCGCTCGACCAGCGCGGCAATGTCAGCGCCGACACGATGTCATATGTTACATCGGTGCCGAAGGTGTTCTCGGCTGGCGACATGCGCCGCGGTCAGTCGCTGGTCGTCTGGGCGATCCGTGAAGGCCGCCAATGCGCGCACGCCGTCGACAAATTCCTGATGGGTTCGACGACTCTGCCGCGCTGACCGCACCAGCATCTGAAAAAAAGCCTCGCGCAAGCGGGGCTTTTTTTTATTTCAGCGCCAAGAATGCTAGCGGAAAATCCCGAACAGTCCGCCGTCGTCGCGGCGGCGCGGCGGCTGTTGCGCGATGCCTTGCGGCGGACGCGGCGCACGCGGATCGATCACTTGCCGTTGCTGCGGAGGACGCGGTCGATTGTCGGCGGCTGGCGGCGGCGCTCGCGGCCGCTCGACGGCGCGCGGCGG
>JAEZEY010000050.1 GCA_023432845.1 Pseudomonadota bacterium | reverse complement strand
CGGCCGGTGCCCCGCAAGAGCTTCAGCTCGGACCGCGCTCGCTTTATCCGCAAAGCGCCGTGGCGGCATCCGATGTGCCGATCGTGATGCGCGACGCCCAGCAGTTTCTTCAGAACGGGCAGCGCTTGCTGGCGCTGAAGCCGCGCATCATGGGCGGCGAGCCGGCGCCAGCGAATGCCTATCCGTTCATGGCTTCGATCAGCTTGCGCAATTCCAATCCGCGCAATGGCCATTTCTGCGGCGGTTCGTTCATTGCCGCCGACTGGGTGCTCACCGCGGCGCATTGCGTGAAAGCGGACCAGGCCGCCAACATCCAGGTCTATGGCGGCAGCAGCCAGCTCTCCGGTGGTGGTCGCGTCTACGGCGTGGGCCGCATTATCGTTCACGAGAGCTACGACCCCATCACGCAGGAGAACGACGTCGCGCTGCTGCAGCTGTCGCAGCGCGCCAGTATCGCAACGGTCAATCCACTGCCGGCGACCGAAGCCGACCGGCTCGCCGGCGCAGGCACGGCGGCGACCGCTATCGGTTGGGGCCTGACCAGCCAGGGCGGCGCCGTGCAGGATACGCTGCGGAGGGTCGGCGTCGAGATCGTGTCGAACCAGGCGTGCAACGCGCCGAACTCTTATGCCGGCGGGATCACCGCCGGCATGTTGTGCGCCGGCTACCGCGCCGGCGGCCGGGACTCCTGCCAGGGCGACAGCGGCGGGCCGCTCATCGTCAGCAACGGCAATGGAACATTCTATCAGGCCGGTGTCGTGAGCTGGGGCGAGGGCTGCGGCCAGCCGAATAAATACGGCGTCTATACTCGGGTCTCGGCCTACCGCTCCTGGATCGCGGACCGTGTGCTCGGTCGCACGGCGACTTCCGCGCCGGGAACCCGCGCGGTTACACCCCCGCCACAGACAGCACCTGCATCGCGGAGCACTCCGGCAACGCCGCGCCTGCGCAACGGTGTTCCCAGTAACAGCCGCGCCGAGGCGGTGGTGGAGAAGAAAGTGCGGAACAAAGCTGCAAGGAAGCCAGGGCGCCGTGTCAACGTCGAGCCGTAATGCTCACAGTGGTACTGACGGAAAACAAGAGGTAGCGCATTGCCTCCCGACGCGAAACAACGCGTACCTGCGCGCGTGAGAGCCACAAACCATATCGATCCGTTTGCTCTTATCAGTGTTGTTTATTCTTTTAATCGTACAGCGTGGTGTTCGGTTACTTGTCGAAATTGAATCAGCTTCTCTGCATTGTGCATGATCGCGCTGTGAAAAATGCTGCGAGCTCGAACGGTACTGTGCTATAATACTTAAAGTTATCTGCAATCAGTCGAGGCCATCCATGACTGAAAAAACATCGCCTGACATTGCCGGCCCTCGTGAGCGCGCGTCGGCGCGCTCGATGCAGAAGTTCTCGCATAACGAAAACGGCAATTATCTGCGTTCTCGTGTACTCAAGCGTTCTATCGTCGTCGGGCGCCACAAGACCAGCGTCAGTCTCGAGGATGTGTTCTGGCAGGAGCTGCGCAGTATCGCGCAGGATCTCGGGCTGCACCTCTCGCAACTGGTCGCTCGCATCGATGCCGATCGGCAGCACGGAAATCTGTCGTCGGCGATCCGGCTTTTCGTTTTCGAGCAGCGCTGCAAGGCCGCCGAAACCGCGGCGCGGGAATAGCATCACCCCAGCCCGGCGCCTTAAGCAACCGGTTCCGAGGGATGCAGCGATTGCCGCCGCTCGCGCGGGTAGCTGCGCTTATGACTGTTGCGGCCAATCCGTTGCGCCGCCGGCTTCGCGAATTCTGGCGGCGAAGCCGGCGCTCAGGCGGTGCTTCGGCTGCGGCGCGGCCGACGCTCAGGGTGCCAGATGCCTTGCTCTTAACACCCTTCAGCGCCCCCGAGCCGTTGAATTTGTGAAAGGAGATTTCGGGCCACGCGCTTTGCTACACCCGCAGGAAGATCCGGCGCCGGTACAGATAGCCCGCCAGCGCGATGGCGAAGGCGAGACCCAGCGCATGGATTGCGAATGAGCCGGCGCCATCGCCGGCCAGCCGGTCGAGCAGGCGGGCGACATCGCCGCCGACAAAGCGGGCGGCGAGCCGGTCGAAGTGCACGACATTATGCAGCAGATACAGAGTGATCGCGTTGGCGCCGATCCACACGAACGGTGCCGTCCAGCGCGTGACGCCGCGGACATCGGTGACGTAGTGGATCGCGCCGAGCAGCATCAGGCTGTAGCCGCCGGCAACCAGAACGAAGGACGAAGTCCAGATCGGCTTTATGACGGGAAACTGCAGGCCCCATACATAGCCGGCGCCGGCCATGATCGCGCCGGCCGCTATCAGTGCTAGCGAGATGCGCGGCGGCGCGACCTTGCCCGAAGTCATGAACAAGCCGGCCAGCACACCGAGCAGACAGGTCGCGACGGCCGGGATCGTGCTCAACAGCCCTTCCGGATCGCGCGTTCCTTCCCACAGCCGGCCGGGCAAATAGTGGGCATCGATCCAGTCGGCGAGGTTGGCGTTGCGTGCGAACGATCCGGCACCGATGCCGGGCACCGGCACGAAGGTCATCAGCGCCCAATAGCCGACAAGCAGCGTCACCCAGACGGCGACAAGGCTGCGCTCATTGAGATTCAGAAGCAGGATCGAAGCGATGCCGTAGCACAGCGCGATTCGTTGCAGGACACCGAGGACGCGGACATCGGCCCAGCTTTCGCCGACGCCGCCATAATACAGAATGCCGAGAAGAAACAGCAGCACGGTCCGGCGCAGCACCCGGCCTTGTGCGGCGCGCTTGCCTTCGCGCGCCATCTGTCGCGGCAGCGCAATGGCGATTGCGACGCCGGTCACGAAGATGAACAGCGGGAAAATGAAATCATAGAAGCGAAAGCCTTCCCAGGCGACATGCGTCATCTGGGTTTGCAGGAATGTGCCGACGGCATCCAGGACTACGCCGTTGCCGCGCAACATGCCGGCCAGCGCCAGCACCGCGGCGTCGCCGCCGATGATCCAGAACATGTTGAAGCCCCGCAGCACATCGACGGACGCGATGCGGCTCGACTGCGCTGCGGTCGTCGTCGCGGCCATTTCCGCCTGACGCATGGAGGCAACTCATTACTGACTGCTGCACCCGCCAGTTAGCCCGGCGGGCCGCTTCGTCACGTTGACCTTGGTCAACGGCCGCCGAATTCGTCAGCGCCGCACGGCGGAGATCCGGGTGTCGGCCGCGCCGCAACGGCCGGATGGCTCCTCGACGCGGTAGTAGTTTCGGCCAACGTAGGACTTGTTGTAGTGGTTCCACGCCGTGCCGTGGTCCAGCGCCTGCACGCCGGCCATCGTTACGGCAAATACCGAGCTGTCGCGGTCGCGCTCCTGCGAATTGAGATTTTCCGGCAGCCGCGCGCTGGCGTAATTGATGTAATAGACGCGCCGCAGGCAGGGCAGGTCGGCTGCCGCATCGAGGGCCACTTTCGCCGTCATCTGATGATCGGAATGATCGTTCGGGTTGAGCCGCTGATCGGTCTCGGCGACGTTGAGCTGCGCCAGCGCCAGAGTGTCGCGCTCATAGGAGACGATAGCCTTGAGGGTCGCGGTCAGGTCGCGCCAGCCGTGATAGACCGTCGAGCCGTCGATCGCGGTGAAGGTGACGATGTCGTCATTGGCGAACCGCTTCAACGACTGGAAGCCAGTGCCGGGAAAGCCCGAACCGTCAAGATTGCCGTCGGGCAGCCGCAGGAAATAGCTCACCGTGTTGCGATAGCCGACACGGTAGATCGGATGGCCGTTGAACGTCATGGTGGTGACGTTGCGGGTGGTCGGCATGTCATCGGCGTCGGTCATGAAACGCACCGCGGTTTCGGCGCCGTTCTCTCGCGCCCGAAAGAACGGATGCTTGCGCCCGCCCGCGCCCATGCCCATGCCGGCGTCGCCGGCGGTGGTATGAATGAACACGGTCTTGGCGGCGCCCCCGGCCACATCCTCGAACGCGGATGGGTTCATGAACAGTTGCCAGTCGTCTTCGTGCGCCGCGAAGTAGAATGAAACCTTGTCAGGGCGCGGGCTATCGCCCGCATGGGCAGCAAAGGTTTTCAGCGCGCCGCAAAGCAACACGGCGCAGCCGACGGATCGTATCCCCCGCATCACTTTCTCCAGGCCGAGTCAGATATTCGCAAAACTCAATATGAGCGGCGGGCCAGCGATGTGCAACAGAATCGGCAGTGGACCGCGCCATGCCGATACCGTCGTTGTTTATTTCGGAAAGTCTTCGAACCGCGTCCGGCGTATGCTTTGACCGTCACCACCGGCTTGATGCGGCCGAGTTGCGCCGGGTCCGACAGCCGGCGGTCGCGCGAGGCCGTGGAGCAGGGTGTGGGCTCTGTCCGCACCGGCAATCGGCAATCCGGCCGGAAGCTGCGGCTCGCAAAGGATCTGCCTGCGGCCGCGTCGCTAGTTGCAAGTCGTTCGCAAGAACTTGACAGCCGAGGCGGCGGCCCTCATATTCTTGCAACTAATTCGCAATTGCAGAGTTGCAGCCAAGCGCCTGGAAAAGGATAATTTCATAATGCGTGTGAATTCTGAGCGGCGGAAATGGCTGCTCGCGCTGCTGGTCCTGGCGAGTGCCAGCCTGTTGGCCCCTGGCCCGGCGCAGGCGCAAGGCGCCAAGCCGTTCCGCGTGGTGACGACCTTCACCGTCATCCAGGACATCGCGCAGAATGTCGCCGGCGACAAAGCCGTCGTCGAATCCATCACCAAGCCGGGCGCCGAGATCCACGACTACCAGCCGACGCCGCATGACATCGTGCGCGCGCAGGACGCCAACCTCGTTTTGTGGAACGGCATGAACCTCGAGCGCTGGTTCGAACGGTTCTTCGAGAACGTCAAGGAAGTGCCGGGCGTCACCGTCACCGACGGCGTCGAGCCGATGGGCATTTCCGAAGGGCCCTACAGCGGCAAGCCCAATCCGCATGCCTGGATGTCGCCGCGCAATGCACTGATCTATGTCGAGAACATCCGCAAGGCTCTGGTCAAATATGATCCGGCCAACGCCGAAAGCTATAATCGTAACGCCGAAAGCTATGCCGCCAAGATCAAGGCCCTCGACGAACCGCTGCGCCAGCGTCTCGCGGCCATTCCCGAAGACCAGCGCTGGCTGGTGACGAGCGAGGGGGCCTTCAGCTATCTCGCCCGCGACTACGGCATGAAGGAAGCCTATCTGTGGCCGATCAATGCGGACGAGCAGGGCACCCCAAAGCAGGTACGCAAGGTCATCGATCTCGTCCGCAAGAACAAGATCCCCGTCGTTTTCAGCGAAAGCACCATTTCGGATCGCGCCGCGAAGCAGGTCGCTCGTGAAAGCGGCGCGCGTTACGGTGGCGTGCTCTATGTCGACTCGCTCAGCGCGGCGGGCGGGCCGGTGCCGACCTATCTCGATCTCCTCAAGGTGACGGTCGAGACCATTGCCAAGGGCTTCGGCCAATGATCGCACATCCTGCCACCATCGCCGCCGCGCCACCGCTTGCCGCACCGGGCGCGAGTATTTCGGTGCGCGACATCACCGTGACCTATCCCAACGGTTTCACGGCGGTGCGCAACGCGTCCTTCGAACTCGATCCCGGTTCGATCTGCGCGCTGGTGGGCGTCAATGGCAGCGGCAAGTCGACGATCTTCAAGGCGATCATGGGCTTCGTGAAGCCCGTGGCCGGCGAGGTGAGGCTGTGCGGTCTGCCGGTCGAGGCGGCGATCCGCAAGAACCTCGTCGCCTACGTGCCGCAGAGCGAGGACGTCGACTGGAATTTCCCGGTGCTGGTTGAAACCGTCGTCATGATGGGTCGCTACGGCCACATGAACTTCCTGCGCATGCCGTCGCGCGTCGATCGCTACAAGGTAGACGAAGCGCTGGAGCGCGTCGGCATGAGCGAGTATCGCCACCGCCAGATTGGCGAACTGTCCGGCGGCCAGAAGAAACGCGTGTTTCTCGCGCGCGCTCTGGCGCAGGAAGGCCGCATCATCCTGCTTGACGAGCCTTTCACCGGCGTCGACGTCAAGACCGAGATGGCCATCATCGATCTGTTGCGCGAACTGAAGGCGGCGGGACACCTGATGCTGGTATCCACCCACAACCTCGGCAGCGTACCGGAGTTCTGCGATCAGGTCGTCCTCATCAATCGGACGGTGCTGGCCGCCGGCTCGACCGCCGAGACTTTCACGCAGGCCAATCTCGAGCGCGCCTTCGGCGGCGTGCTGCGTAACTTCCGCTTGGGCGGCGCCTCGCTGCACGACGATGACGATGCGCGCCACCTCACGGTGCTGACCGACGACGAGCGGCCGCTGGTGTTCTACGGCGACAAGCAGAGCCGGCAGCGCGACACCGAGGGCGGACAATGAGCGAAGGCGGCATACTCGCGGAGTTGCTGGTGCCGTTCAGCTACGGCTACATGCTCAAGGCGATGTGGGTCAGCGCGCTGGTCGGCGGCGTCTGCGCCTTTCTGTCCGCTTATCTGATGCTCAAGGGCTGGTCGCTGATGGGCGATGCGCTGGCGCATTCCATCGTGCCCGGCGTGGCGGGGGCCTATATCCTCGGTGCGCCTTTCGCGGTCGGCGCCTTCTTCGCCGGCCTGCTCGCGGCGGCGGCCATGCAGTTCGTCAAGCTCAAGTCGCGATTGCGCGAGGACGCCGTCATCGGCCTTGTCTTCACCACCTTGTTCGCGCTCGGGCTGCTGATGGCCTCGATCTGGCCGACTTCGGTGAGCGTGCAGAGCATTGTGCTCGGCAATATCCTGGCGATCTCCGACGAGGATGTGGTGCAGGTGGCGATCATCGCGGGCGTGTCGCTTCTCGTCATGACCTTCATCTGGAAGGACCTGATGGTGACGTTCTTCGATGAGAACCACGCCCGAGGCATTGGTATCGACACGCGCCGGCTCAAGATCGTGTTCTTCACGCTGCTCAGCGCCTGCACGGTGGCTGCGCTGCAGACGGTCGGCGCCTGCCTAGTCATTGCCATGGTGGTGACGCCGGGCGCCACCGCCTACCTGCTGACCGACCGCTTTGGCCGCCTGATCCTCATCAGCATCGGCCTCGGTGTCGGCACCAGTTTCACCGGTGCCTATATCAGCTACTTCCTCGACGGCGCGACAGGCGGCGTCATCGTCACGCTGCAGACTTTGCTGTTCCTCGCGGCATTCTATCTGGCGCCAAAACACGGCGTGCTCGCCGCCCGCCGCCGGCGGCAGGTTGCGGCGGAGGCCAGCGCATGATGACTTTGGTCGACTGGATCGTGACGCCGCTGTCCTACCCATTCATGCAGCGGGCGCTCGTCGTGTCGCTGATCGTGGCCGCGGTCTGCGCCGTGCTCTCGTGCTATCTGGTTCTCAAGGGCTGGTCGCTGATGGGCGACGCTATTTCGCACGCCGTGCTGCCCGGCTTGGTCATCGCCTATGTGCTCGGCCTGCCGCTGGCGCTCGGCGCCTTCGCCGCAGGCCTGTCCTGCGCGACATTGACCGGCTATCTGAAGGACAACAGCCGCGTCAAGGAAGACACGGTGATGGGCATCGTGTTCTCCGGCATGTTCGGCTTCGGCCTCGTTATTTTCACCAAGGTCGAGACCGACCTGCATCTCCTGCATATCCTGTTCGGCAATGTGCTGGGCGTGACGGTGCGCGATCTCATCGAAGCGGCGGTCATCGCCGGCGGCACGCTTCTCGTCGTGCTCCTCAAGCGCCGCGATTTGTTGCTGTACTGCTTCGACCCCAACCACGCCCGTTCGATCGGTCTGCCGGTCGCCTGGCTGCATTACGGGCTGCTCATCCTGCTATCGCTGACCATCGTCGCCTCGCTCAAAGCGGTCGGCATTATCCTGGTCATCGCCATGCTGATCGCGCCCGGCGCCACCGCTTATCTCATAACCGATAGCTTCGAGCGCATGCTGGTCATCGCCACCGGGGTCGCGCTGACCTCGGCGGCGCTCGGCACCATCGTCAGCTTCCACATCGACGGCGCGACGGGCGCCTGCATCGTCCTGATCCAGGCTTTGTTCTTTGCGCTGGCGTTTCTGTTCGCACCGAAGCGCGGCATTCTGCGCGCGCCGCAGCGGCTCGCGGCGGTCGAGGACTAGGCGCGCCGTCAGCGGCCTTTCCACTGCGGCGGTCGCTTCTCGACAAAGGCCCTGACGCCCTCGCGGAAGTCCTCGCTGCCATAGGCCGCGCGCACCAGATCGTCGCCGTCCGGCAATCCGGCGTGCTGCAGGCGGCGGAGCGCCTCCTTGGTCACGCGCATCGTAACCGGCGCATTGCCGGCAAGCTGCGTGCAGATGGCGGCGATGCGTTCATCGAGCGCGGCGGGCTCCACGACGTCCATCAGAAAGCCGGCGGCCAGCGCGTCTTCTGCCGCCACGTTCTCGGCCAACAGCATCATGCGTTTGGTGCGCGCCGCGCCGATGCCGGCGACCAGCCGGGCGTAATTGGCGACCGACAGACAATTGCCCAATGTGCGCGCGATCGGAACGCCGAATTTCGTGCCGGGCGTGGCGATGCGCAGGTCGCAGCAGGCGGCAATGGCGAGGCCGCCGCCGATCGCCCAGCCTTCGACAACGGCCAGGGTCGGCATCGGCAGGGATTCGAGCGCCGAGAGATAGCGCTCCATCTTCTCCTCGTATTCGCTGCCCTGTTCGGGCCTGGAGAATTCGAGGAACTGCGCGATGTCGGTGCCGGCGATGAAGGCCTTGCCGCCGGCGCCGCGCAGCACGGTGACGCGGATGCTGTCGTCCTTGGCCAGATCGGCGCAGGCGGCGGCCAGCCCCTCATACATGCCCCAGGTCATGGCGTTGCGCGCCTGCGGCCGGTCGAACAGGATGGTCGCTACGTTGCCGTTGCGGGACAGATGGACGGTGCCGTCGGACATGAAATCTCCTCACGCAGCGGCGAATCTTATACTTGCAGATATCTCTGCCGAACAGTCGTATCCGCGGCGAGCTCCGCCGATGTTCCGCTCCACACCGTGCGACCCTTCTCTATCACGACATGCCGGTCGGCGATCTTCATCAGCGCGCTAATGTGCTTGTCGACGACAAGAATAGCCTGGCCCTGCTGCTTCAGCAGCGTGAGGCAGTTCCAGATCTCGGTGCGGATTTTCGGCGCCAGACCCTCGGTCGCCTCGTCGAGGATGAGCAGCTTGGGGTTGGTCATCAGCGCGCGGCCGATCGCAAGCATCTGCTGCTCGCCTCCCGACAACTGATTGCCCATGTTGTTCTTGCGCGAGGCCAGAGAGGGGAACAACTCGTAAACGCGTTCAAGCGTCCATTGCGGCGCGCCGAAGCGCGAGGCGTTGGTGGCGATCAGGTTTTCCTCGACCGATAATGTCGGGAATACTTGGCGGCCTTCCGGCACCAGGCCGATGCCGGTCTGGGCGATGGAGTAGGGCGGCAGGCCGATCAGTGGCCGGCCGTCGAAGCTGGCCTTGCCGGCCTGCGCCGGCAGCAGCCCCATCAAGGTGAAGATCGTGGTGGTCTTGCCCATGCCGTTGCGGCCGATCAGCGTCACCACCTCGCCGTCATTGACGGAAAACGAGATGTCGAACAGCACCTGGGCGGGGCCGTAGGACGCGGCGAGGTTTTCGACGGTGAGCATTACTCCAGCTCCTCGCCGAGATAGGCTTCGGTCACCGCCGGATCGTTGCGCACTGCATGCGGGGTGCCGCTCGCCAGCACCCGGCCATAGACCAGCACCGAAATCTTGTCGGCCAGCGCGAATACCGCGTTCATGTCGTGCTCGACCAGCAGCATGGCGAAGCGGCCCTTGAGCTTCTGCAGCACCGCGACGATGCGCTCGGATTCCTCCGGCCCGGTGCCGGCCATCGGCTCGTCGAGAAGCAGCAGTTTCGGTTCCAGCGCCAGCGCGATCGCCAGTTCCAGCGCGCGCTTTTCGCCGTGCGACAAATGCGCGGCGAGAATATCGGCTCTGGTGTCGAGGCCGACTTCGGTGAGCGCGGCCATCGCTTCGTCGTTGAGTTCGGCTTCGCTGGCGGCGCGGCCGAAGAAGCGATAGCTCGACCCCGAGCGCGCCTGCACCGCCAGCGCCACATTCTCCAGCGCCGAAAAGCGGGGCAGCACCGAGGTGATCTGGAACGACCGCGCCAGCCCGAGCTTGGCGCGCTCGTCCGGCGGCAACGGCATGATGTCGGTGCCGTTAAGCAGGATGCGGCCATCGTCCGGGGTGAGGGTGCCGGACACCTGATGAATCAGCGTCGTCTTGCCGGCGCCGTTCGGTCCGATCACGGCGTGCAGTTCGCCGGGGCCGATGTCCAGCGTCACCCCGTCGGTGACGACGAGACCGCCGAATTTCTTGCGCAGGTTCTCGATCAGCAGGACGGCGTCAGCCACGGGTCAGCCTCGCCTTGATCGAGGTGACGAGACCGGTGAGGCCGCCGCGCGCGAACAGCACGATCAGCACCAGCAGCGGGCCGAAGATCAGCTTCCAGTTCTCGGTGAAGCCGGCCAGCACCTCTTCGAGCAACAGATAGGCGGCGGCGCCGACAACGGCGCCGTGCAGCGTGCCGATGCCGCCGAAGATCACCATGATGATCAACTCGCCCGAGCGCTGCCACGACATATAGGCCGGGCTGACGAATTCGGTTGTGTTGGCGAGCAGGAAGCCGGCCAGCCCGCCGATCGCGCCGGCGATGACATAGCCGATGCGCTGATAGCGGAACACATCGAAGCCGATGGTCGCCATGCGCGTCGGATTCTCGCGCGCGCCGCGGAACACGCGGCCGAAGCGCGAATAGACCACCGCGCGCAGCAGAAGGTAGGCGGCGATCAGGAATCCGAGTGTCGCGTAATACAGCGCTCGATCGTCCTTGAAGATTTCGAATCCGAACAGGGTCGAGCGTGACGGCAGGGTGATGCCGTCATCGCCGCCATAGGGCGCCAGCGAGCCGGCGATGAAATAGGCCATCTGTCCGAAGGCCAAAGTGATCATGATGAAGTAAACGCCGCTGGTGCGCAGACAGATCGTGCCGGT
This sequence comes from Pseudomonadota bacterium, assembly GCA_023432845.1. GTDB lineage: Bacteria > Pseudomonadota > Alphaproteobacteria > Rhizobiales > Xanthobacteraceae > Pseudolabrys. The sequence continues at coordinate 10,517 of JAEZEY010000050.1, read as the reverse complement.
GACATAAGCGAACAGCGCGCTGATCAGAATGGCGAGCGGCAGCGTGATCGCGATGTCGGTGACGCCGTGGGCGCCGGCGATCGCCACCGCATAGGCTCCCAGCCCGATGAAGGCGGCATGGCCGAAGGTGACGAGGCCGCCGAAGCCGCACAGGAAGTCGACCGCCAGCGCGGCGATGGCGAAAACCATCACGCGGACGAACAGATTGAGAATGAAGCTCTGGGCGCCAAAGGCGGCGGCGAAGGGCACGAGGGCCAGCAGCACGAAGATCGCCACGACGGCGATCTCGATGCGGCCGTTGTTGCGCGCGGGCGCCGCGGGGGCGAGGCTCGTCATCATCACGGGCGCCCCATCACGATCGTCCTTTGGCCGGGAACAAGCCGGCCGGCCGGAAGTACAGGACCAGCGCCATCAATACATAGATCAGCATCGAGGCGATGGCCGGACCGACGGTGCGCGCCGGCGACGGCGGCATGAACAGCCGCAGGATGTCGATCATGAAGGAGCGGCCGAGCGTATCGACGAGACCGATCAGCAGCGCGGCGATGAAGGCGCCGCGCATCGAGCCGATGCCGCCGATGACGATGACGACGAAAGCGAGGATCAGGACGCCGTCGCCCATGCCGGGCTCGACCGACAGAATCGGCGCGATCATGACGCCGGCGAAGGCCGCCAGCATGGTGCCGAAGCCGAACACGATCATGAACAGGCGGCGAATATCGACGCCGAGCGCCGAAACGATTCGAGCATGGGTGGCGCCGGCGCGCACCAGCATGCCGACGCGGGTCTTGGCCACCAGGATATAGAGCATGAGACCGACGATCAGGCCGGAGGCGATGATGACCAGCCGCCACACCGGATAGACCAGTCCAGGCATCAGCTGCACGGTGCCGGCTAGCGCCTCGGGGATCGGCAAATTAAGCGGCGCCGCGCCCCACAGCACCTTCACGCCCTGGTTCAGGAAGATGATGATGCCGAAGGTCGCGATCACCTGTTCGAGGTGGTCGCGGTCGTAGAGATGGCGGAACACCGTGAATTCGAGCAGCAGGCCGAAGGCCAGCGCCGCGCCGAGCGCGAGGATCAGCGCCAGCACGAAGGAGCCGGTCAGCGCATAGAACATCACCGCGAGATAGGCGCCCAGCATGTACTGGACGCCATGCGCGAGGTTGATGAAGTCCATGACGCCGAACACGAGCGTGAGCCCGGCCGCGATCAGGAACAGCAGCACGCCGAACTGCAGGCCGTTGAGAGTCTGGACGATCAGAAGAGTGAAGGACACTTTACTCGTACCCTCGCGGGTTTTGTTTGGTCCGTGGCCAGACCAAAAATTCGGTGTCATGCCCGGGCTTGGACCCGGGCATCCCGCTTAGGTTGGCACCGTGCGTCCCTAAGCGAGATGGCCGGGTCAAGCCCGGCCACGACGGTGTTGAGCTGCCGTTGCCAAAGTGGCAAGGGCAATTGCCTTACTTCATCTTGCAGTCCTTGGCGTGCGGATCCTGATAATCCGTGAACACCTTCTTGTCGATCGAGGTGGCGAACTTGTCGCCGCGCTGCACCACCTTCACCTGGTAGAAGTCCTGGATCGGGTAGTGGTTGTTGCCGAACTTGAACTTGCCGCGCAGCGAGGTGAACGGTGCCTTCGCCATGGCCGCGCGCAGCGCGTCCTTGTTGTCGGTCTTGCCGCCGGTCGCCTTCAGCGCGCCGTCGATCAGCAGCGCCGCGTCATAGGCCTGGAAGGCGTAGGTGGCCGGAATCGCGCCGCCATATTCCTTGCCATAGGCTTCGACGAACTTCTTGTTCTGCGGCGTGTCGAGGTCGGGGGCCCAGTTGGCGCCGCCGAAGAAGCCGAGCGCGGCTTCCTTCTGCGCCGGCAGCGTCGACTCGTCGACGGTGAAGGCGGAGAGGAACTTCACCTTGTCGGCGAGACCGGCCTGGCGGAACTGCTTGACGAAGTTCACGCCCATGCCGCCGGGCAGGAACACGAAGACGGCCTCGGCGCCCGAGGCCTGGATGCGCGACAGTTCGGCCGAGTAGTCGAGCTGGTTGAGCGGCACGTACACTTCGTCGGCGAGCTCGCCCTTGTAGAAGCGCTTGAAGCCCGCGAGCGAGTCCTTACCCGCCGGATAGTTCGGCGCCATGATGAAGACCTTCTTGAAGCCTGCATCCTGCGCGTATTTGCCCATCACCTCGTGGTTCTGGTCGTTCTGGTAGGAGGTGACGAAGAAGTTCGGGTTGCAGTCCTTGCCGGCGAAGTTCGAGGTGCCGGCGTTCGGCGAGATCAGGATGGCGCCGCCTTCGGTCACCGGCTTCATGATCGCGACGAGAATGTTGGAGAAGATCGGGCCCACGACGAAATCGACCTTGTCGCGGTCCACCAGCGCCTTGGCCTTGGTGACGGCGACGTCGGGCTTGAGCTCGTCGTCCTGCACGATCAGTTCGACCTCGCGGCCGCCGAGCTTGCCGCCCATTTCCTTGACTGCGAGCTGGAAGCCGTTGCGCAGCTGCTGACCGAGCACCGCCGGCGGGCCCGACAAAGTCGTCACGACGCCGATCTTCAGCTTTTCCTGCGCAAAGGCTGGACCTTGCGCACCGCTCGCGACCATGATCGCGGCCGCGGCAACCGACATCAGCAGTTTGTTGACCATTGCTCTAACCCCTTCCCGAATTGACGGGGGCAAGGTTGTGCTTGCCCGCTGCCGAACTATGCCCGGCCACCATTGACCTGGCTACTTCACGAGAGATATTTTAGATTTAAAATAACTCCCCTGTGAAGCCCTATCTTTAAGCATGGGCAGGGGGCGGGCCGACACTATTTACTGCAATGCGCAGTTTGTCGTGAGCGCGAAAGGCCGCGTGCTAGATTGGGGCAGCTTCGGGCTGAAAGGATTTGCGCTGAAAGGATTAACGCGTTGCCATACGGCATCCTCCCCGCGACGCTGAAGGCCTGGCTCGATCACCGCACCGCGGCATCGGCCGCGCTGGCCGCCGTCCCGGCAGCGCCATCGACCACGAACCATCGGAGTGAAGACATGCAGACGCTGACCGCCGGAATCACCAAGGCCGGCACCGGGATCGAGGGCATCTCCTGGAACATTCTCGGCCAGACCTATGTGCCCAAGACGCTGTGCGAGAGCTCGTTCTCCTGGCATGCGACATTTCCGCCAGGGACCTTCGTGCCGCCGCACATCCACCCGACGCAGGACGAGTTCATCTACCTGTTCGAGGGCCGTCTTGATCTGGTTCTCGATGGCAAGGAATTCGTGGCGCAACCGGGCGACGTGATCCGCCTGCCGATGGGCATCCCGCACGGCATCTTCAACAAGCAGGACCAGACGGTGAAGTGCTTCTTCTGGGTGTCGCCGACCCGCAAGCTGTACGACCTGTTCTGGGCGATCCATTCGATGAAGGAGCAGATCCCGGAGCAGGTGGTCGAGCTGTCGGCCCGCCACGAAGTGATGTTCCTGCCGCCGCCGCCGGCGCAGTAACTCTTGTCCCTCCCCGGAACGGGGAGGGTGATGCGCGTCGGCGAACCGGGTGGGTCACCTGACTGCTGACGCAATGAACTGAAAAGCCGGGCCATTCGCCCGGCTTTTCCTGTGCTTTCGTCACCAAGTATCGCCCAGACGCGCAAAGCGGCGCGACGCTCTCCCACAAGGGGAGAAGGGAAGAAAGAGCTAGGCCGCCTTGTTCACCTGGGTCTTGGCGAAACCGGCGGTCGAGGCATAGCCGCGCACGATCGCCTTGCGCTCCTCGTAGGACAAGACGTCGTCGATATTGCTGAAGCCATCCGGCGCGCGCGCCTCGATGGCATCGATGACGCCTTCCGGACCGCCCTTGCGGTTCATCAGCACGATCTGCGTCGTCATCGGCAGACGTTCCTGATCGTACTGCCAAAGCGCATGCATGGCATTGTCCGCGGTGAGCAGCTTGTCGGCGAGGCAGCGCGCATCGAGGATCGCCTGCGAAGCGCCGTTGGAGCCGACCGGATACATCGGATGCGCGGCATCGCCGAGCAGCGTGACGCGGCCATGCGACCAGCGTGGCAGCGGCTCGCGGTCGCACAGCGGATACTCCCAGAATTCGCCGCTCGCCTCGATCAGATGCGAGACGTCGAGGAAGGGCAGGTTGAACTTCTGCACATAGGGCCGCAGATCGTCCCAGCGGCCGGCCCGCGACCAGTCTTCCTTGCGCGGCGTGGTGCCGCCGGCCGCGACCTTGGCCATCACCGCCCAGTTGGTGAGACGGCGGTCCGGCGCCGAGCCTTCGGCGATCGGATAGAGCACGAATTTGGCTTCCATGCCGCCGGCGATGATCATCGAGCGGCCGGTCATGAACTGCGGCCAATCGACCGCGCCGCGCCACAGGATCGTGCCGTTCCAGATGGCCGGGCTTTCCTGCGGGAACAGTTTGGCGCGCACGAAGGAATGGATGCCATCGGCGCCGATCAGCACGTCGCCGCGTGCGGTCCTGATGTGGCGGCCCTGGCGGTCGAAGAAGTAGGCCGACACGCCGGACTCGTCCTGCATGAAGTGGCCGAGGCGATGGCCGACATGAATTTTGCCTTCGCCGAGGCGGGCGCGGGCGGCCTGGTACAATACGCCCTGCAACCGGCCGCGGTGAATTGAGAATTGCGGCACTTCGAAGCCGGCATCGGTGCCGCGCAATTCGTGCCAGACCGTTTGGCCGAAGCGGTTGGCGTAGAACAATTCGTAGGTGCGGATCGCCACGGCATCGAGCCGCTCGAGCAGGCCGAGATCTTTGAGTTCCTTGATGGCGTGGGGCAGGGTGTTGATGCCGACGCCGAGCTCGCGGATCGTCTCCGACTGCTCATACACCTCGCAGTCGATACCGCGGGCCTGGCACATCAGAGCCGTGGTCAAGCCGCCGACGCCGCCGCCGATAATGATCGCCTTCATCACGCACACTCTTAACTGTTACGCACGTTCCCGACGTTAATTCATTGCACTCAAGGGCTTACCCGGCAACCCGGACTTTGCAACAGGGTGAACCGCTCAATTCCGGGCGCCAAGCCTAGCGTGCTCGCTCGTCATCCTGAATACTTTACATATAAAATTTTTAGGTTGCTTATATCTCCGGACTCTCGCAGACTGCGCCGGAAACCAGCCAATGGAGCGGGCCGATGCGTGCGGCAATGCGTACCGTCATTCTGGGCGGCGGCCCGGGCGGTCTTTATTTTGCGATCTCGCTGAAACTGCGCAATCCGGCCCACGAAGTCGTCGTCGTCGAGCGCAACAAGCCTGACGATACCTTTGGCTGGGGCGTGGTTCTATCGGCGGACACGCTCGACAATCTCGACGTCAACGACGCCAAGAGCGCCAAGGCGATCCGCGACAGCTTTGTCTACTGGGACGACATCGCGGTGCATTATCGCGGCGCGGTAATGCGCTCGAGCGGGCACGGCTTCTCCGGCATCGGCCGCATGCGGCTTCTCAATATCCTGCAGGAACGCGCCACCGAACTGGGCGTCGAAATCCGCTACGAGACCGAAGCCCAGCCGATCGAAGCCTACAAGGACTTCGACCTCATCGTCGGTTCGGACGGCGTCAATTCGCGGGTGCGCGAGGCTTTCGCCGACGTCTTCAAGCCGAACATCGACGTGCGCGCCTGCAAATATATCTGGCTCGGCACGCACCAGAAATTCGACGACGCCTTCACCTTCATTTTTGAAGAGACGGAGCACGGCTGGATCTGGGTGCACGCCTACCAGTTCAATGCCGACACCGCGACCTTCATCGTCGAGTGCACCGAGGAGACCTGGAAGAAGGCCGGCTTCGACAAGATGTCGACCGACGAGACCATCGCCGCCTGTGAGAAGATCTTCGCCAAGTATCTCAACGGCAATGCGCTGATGTCGAATGCGCGCCATCTGCGCGGCTCGGCCTGGCTCAACTTCAACCGCGTTTTGTGCGAGCGCTGGTCGACCGGCAATGTCGTGCTGCTCGGCGACGCCGCCGCGACCGCGCATTTCTCGATCGGCTCGGGCTCCAAGCTCGCCATGGAAAGCGCCATCGCGCTCGCCAACTACATCGACTCGGAGCCGGACATGGCGGCGGCCTTCGCCCGCTATGAGGACGAGCGCCGTCTCGAAGTGCTGCGGCTGCAGAGTGCGGCGCGCAATTCGATCGAATGGTTCGAGGAAGTCGAGCGCTATCTGCATCTCGATCCGGTGCAGTTCAATTACTCGCTGCTCACCCGCTCGCAGCGCATCAGCCACGAGAACCTGCGCGCCCGAGATGGCGCCTGGCTCGCCGGTGCCGAGAAGTGGTTCGAGCGCCAGGCAACCGGCGCCGAGCCGAAGGAGGCGCACCGGCCGATGTTCGTCCCGCTCAAGGTGCGCGGCCTCGAACTCAAGAACCGCGTCGTCGTGTCGCCCATGGCGCAGTACCGCGCCGTCGATGGCACGCCGACCGACTGGCATCTGGTGCACTACGCCGAGCGCGCCAAGGGCGGCGCCGGACTGGTGTTCACCGAGATGACCTGCGTGTCGCCGGAAGGCCGCATCACGCCGGGCTGCACCGGCATGTATGCGCCGGAGCATGAGGCCGCCTGGAAGCGTATTGTCGATTTCGTACATGGCGAGAGCGATGCGAAGATCGCGCTGCAACTCGGCCATGCCGGACCGAAGGCCTCGACGCAGCTCGGCTGGGAAGAGAGCGACGCGCCGCTCAAGTCCGGCAACTGGCCGATCCTGTCGGCTTCGGCGGTGCCGTGGAGCCCGCAGAACCAGACGCCGCGCGCGGTAACACGTGCCGACATGGACAAGATCCGCGACGATTTCGTTCGCGCCGCGCAAATGGGCGAACGCGCCGGCTTCGACTGGCTGGAGTTGCACTACGCTCACGGCTATCTGATGTCGGCTTTCATCACGCCGATCACCAATACCCGCACCGACGAATACGGCGGCAGCCTCGACAACCGGCTGCGCTTCCCGCTCGAAGTCTTCCATGCGGTGCGCAAGGTGTGGCCGGATCACAAGCCGATCTCGGTGCGCATCTCGGCTTGCGACTGGGTGGGCGACAAGGGCATCACGCCGCAGGACGCCGTCGAGATCGCGCGCATCCTGCATGAAGCCGGTGTCGACATGGTTGACGTATCGGCGGGCCAGACGTCGCGGGAGGCCAAGCCGGTCTATGGCCGCATGTTCCAGACGCCGTTCTCCGATCGCATCCGCAACGAGGCCGGTGTCGCCACGCTGGCGGTCGGCAACATCTACGAGCCGGACCACGTCAACTCGATCCTGATGGCCGGCCGCGCCGATCTCGTTTGCCTGGCGCGCCCGCATCTGGCCAATCCCTACTGGACATTGCACGCCGCCGCCGATGCGAACGAGCGCCATGTCTCCTGGCCGAAGCCGTACTGGCCGGGCCGCGACCAGATGTATCGTCTGAAGTCGCGTGCCGAGGTGATGACGGGGAAGGTGTGATGGCGCAACTCGCCGGCAAGCTCCTTTCGGGAAAGCATGCGCTGGTGACGGGCGGCGGCTCCGGCATCGGCGCCGCGATTGCCCGTGCGCTGGCTGCCGAGGGCGCGGCGCTGTCGCTCGCCGGCCGCCGCAGGGAGCCGCTCGAGGCGATGGCCAAAGAATTATCAAAGGAATTGCCGAAGGCGACCGCGATCGTCGCCGACATCACCAGCGGTACCGAATGCAAAGCGATGGCGGAAGCCGCGCACAAGGCGCACGGGCCGATCGATATCGTCGTCGCCAATGCCGGCATGGCCGCGAGCGCGCCTGCCGCGAAGATCGACGCCGCGCACTGGCAGCAGCTGATCGGCGTCAATCTCACCGGCGCCTTCAACACCGTACAGGCCGCGCTCGCGGACGTGACGCGGCAGCCGGGCGGCCGCATTGTCTTCGTGGCCTCGACCGCCGGTCTCAAGGGCTACCCCTATGTCGCGGCCTATGTCGCCGCCAAGCACGGTGTCGTCGGCCTGATGCGCGCGCTCAGCGTCGAGCTTGCGGCCAAGGGAACGACGGTGAATGCGGTGTGCCCCGGCTTCACCGATACGCCGCTGCTTGCCGGCGCAGTCCACACCATCGTGTCGAAGACCGGACGCAGTGCGGATGCCTCGCGCGTCGAACTGGCGAAAGACAATCCGCACGGCCGACTCATCACGCCGGAAGAAGTGGCGCAGACCGTGCTCTATCTGTGCGCGCCGACGTCAGGTTCGGTGAGCGGTCAGGCCATCGCGGTCACGGGAGGTCCGGTATGACGAATGCGAGGCTGAAAGGGCCGGCGCGTCCGCTCAGCAAACAGCGTCTGCGTTTGTGGCTACGTCTGTTGCGCACCACGCGGCTCATCGAGTCGGAACTGCGCGAGCGCTTGCGCAAGGAGTTCGCGATCACACTGCCGCAATTCGATGTCATGGCGGCGCTGGCGCGCAAGGAGGACGGCATGACGATGACGGAGTTGTCGCGCATGCTGATGGTATCGAACGGCAATGTCACCGGAATCATCGACCGGCTCGCCGCCGAGAAGCTGGTGCTGCGGCAGGCGCCGGCCAGCGACCGCCGCTCATTCATCGTGCGTCTGACGCCGAAAGGCGCCACCCAGTTCGCCGTCATCGCCCGCGCCCACGAGGGCTGGGTCGACGAGTTGCTCGGCAGCTTCGATGCGGCGCAGACCGAATCCCTTATCGATATGCTCGGCGGCCTCTCGGTGGACCGCCACGGAGGAACGCAGCAATGAACAATGCCAACAGGAACATGGCAGGCCACAAGCCGCAGCATTTCAACTGGCGCGTCGAGGGCAAGGTTGCGGTGATGTCGCTTAACCGTCCCGAGCGCAAGAACCCGATCACGTTCGAATCCTATGCCGAAATGCGCGACACGTTTCGGCAGCTTACTTATGCCGACGACATCAAGGCGGTGGTGATTGCCTCGAACGGCGGCAATTTCTGCTCGGGCGGCGATGTGCACGACATCATCGGGCCGCTGCTCGACAAGGACATGAAGGGGCTGCTCGCGTTCACCCGCATGACCGGCGATCTGGTCAAGGCCATGAATTCCTGCCCGCAGCCGATTATTGCCGCGGTCGACGGCGTCTGTGTCGGCGCCGGCGCCATGATCGCGCTGGTCTCCGACATGCGCTTCGGCACGCCGGCGGCAAAGACCGCGTTTCTGTTCACGCGCGTCGGCCTCGCCGGTTGCGACATGGGCGCTTGCGCGATGCTGCCGCGCGTGATCGGCCAGGGCCGCGCCGCTGAACTCCTGTACACCGGCCGGGTCATGTCGGCGGAAGAGGGCGAGCGCTGGGGCTTCTTCAACAGGCTCACCGACGCAGCGCAGATCGAAGCCGAGGCGATCAAGCTGGCGCAGCAACTCGCCGCCGGCCCGACGTTCGGCCACATGATGACCAAGACCATGCTGGCGCAGGAATGGTCGATGTCGCTGCCGATGGCGATCGAGGCCGAGGCGCAGGCGCAGGCGATCTGCATGCAGACGCAGGACTTCCGCCGCGCGTACGAGGCGTTCGTCGCCAAAGGCAAGCCGGTCTTCGCGGGGGATTGATGGCGATGCTCGTTGCCACGCCTTGCACGTCATTCCGGGGCGCGGGCTTCAGCCCGCGAACCCGGAATCCAGCGGCGGGTTCGCAGTGCGGGTTTGGATTCCGGGTCCGTGCGCTTTGCGCACGTCCCGGAATGACAATGAAAGGTGACGGCGGTGCCCGATAAATCCTTTCTCACCTGGCCATTCTTCGCCGACGCGCACCGCGACTACGCGGCGAAGATCGATGCCTGGGCCCAGGCCAACCTTCAGGCGGTCGATCATCACGACGTCGATGCCGCCTGCCGCAAGCTGGTGAAGGCGCTGGGGCAGGGCGGTTTCCTCATCAACACTGCGCCGGCCAGCGAAGCCGACAAGCTCGATGTGCGTACGCTGGCGCTATCGCGCGAGACTCTGGCGCGCTATTCCGGGTTAGCGGATTTCGCCTTTGCCATGCAGGGCCTGGGCGCCGGACCGATCTCGCTGTTCGGCTCTGCCGAGCAGCGCGCGGCGTGGCTGCCAAAAACGCGAGCGGGCGAAGCAATCGCCGCCTTCGCGCTGTCGGAAGCCGCCTCCGGTTCCGATGTCGCCAACATCACCACGAGCGCGAGGTGCGTTGGCGATGGCTACGTGATCGACGGCGAGAAGACCTGGATCTCCAACGGCGGCATTGCCGATCTTTACGTCGTGTTCGCCCGCACCGGCGAGGCGCCCGGCGCCAAGGGCTTGTCGGCCTTCATCGTCGAAGGCTCCAATCCCGGCCTCTCGATTGCCGAACGTCTCGAAGTCATCGCGCCGCATCCGCTGGCGCGCATCGGCTTAAGCAACTGCCGCGTGCCGGCTTCGGCTTTGATCGGCAAGCCGGGCGACGGCTTCAAGATCGCGATGGCAACGCTCGATGTGTTCCGCACAACGGTCGGCGCCGCGGCTTTGGGCTTTGCCCGTCGGGCGCTCGATGAGACCGTCAAGCGCGCCGGCTCGCGCCAGCTGTTCGGCGCGCCGCTTGGCGAGC
>JAEZEY010000015.1 GCA_023432845.1 Pseudomonadota bacterium | reverse complement strand
TTTAAGCACCCCATCGGTTCGCGATTGATCCACACGCGCAGATGGTGACCTCTGGTCGGCGCAATTGTTCGCCGACGGACCATTTTGTTGTCCGGCTCCGAAATTTTTTCGAGAGGCGCAACCATGGCCAAGCCGAAGTCACGCGATCAAACAAGGACCGCCAGGAACAGCCGCGGCAAGCGCCCGCGCAAGCCGGCGCGCGCCCGCAAATCAACCTCGGCGAACAGGCCGCGGGCCACAGCGCCGCGCCGCGCGACAAGGCTGCCGGACGCGCCGTCACCGCTGACGTCCGGTCCCGCCGTCAGCGCCGCGCCCGGCATCGACAACGCACCCACAGTATTGCGCGCCGCGCTTCCGGCCATCGACTGGGCCGAAGCACTGGCTCCCCGCGCCCCAACGCCCGAGATGCCGGAGCCGCCGCTATGGCAGGAGGTGGCGCAGCCCATCCGGCGCCGCCTGACGCGCATGCGCGAGCGCCAGCGCCGGCGCGTCATGCGCCGCGCCCGCATCGTCGCCGCCGCTCTGCTGGCCTTGCCGGGCCGGATCGTGATGCTGAGCATGCGGCTGCTGACCATCAGCGTTCACGCCGTCGCACACGCGCTGCATCCCGCCGTTCGCACGCTGACCTCCGTGTCGCGCACGGCCGTGGCCCTGGGACTCGCAGCCTTCTCGGTGGCGGTCGTCGTCGGCGCCTGGATCGTCTTTTACGTCTGGGTGCTGGCGGTCCCGCCTGCCGCGATCACCGCGGCGCAGCCGGAGCCCACGTCGCACAAGCAGTTCTATGATCGTATCGCCCCCACTGTCGTGGCCACCGAGCCGCCAGCGGCCGCTTCCGCGCCGGAGCAGAAACCCGCGTCGGAAGGCATGGCCATCAAGGACACGCCGGCCGACGGCAGCTCCAACGCGCAAGCCTCCGCCGCCCGTGCGCCCGAAGCGGAGATGCCGACGGGCACGGTGCCCGAGGCCGCGCCGGCTCCGGTCGTGCCGAAGGTCAAACACCACAAGCGTGGCCGCGCGGCGGCCCGCGGCGCGGGCAAGAGCAAACGCCGGACGCGCTAGCGCAGCGCGCGCCCGGGACTTATGCTGCCGGCCATGCGCCTCCTCCTTGCTGTCGCTGCCATCCATGGCGCCGCGCTCGGCATGAGTATCGCCACGCCGGCGCAAGCGCTCGACCTGAATGCGCTCCGCGCGCAGTACAAGCTGCCGCCTCTGTCCTATTCGGCGACGCTCGCCGGCGCCGCCTATGAACACGCGCGCAATCTGGCGCGGCGCGGCCGTCTCGATCACGACGGTTTCCGCAAGCGCGTCGGCGCACTGGTTGCCGGCACGGCGGCGGAGAACGTCTCGTATGGTTGCGAGGATCGGGATTGCGCCATCAGGCAATGGGCGCGCTTGGCCGGCCATCGCCGCAACATGCTGCTCAAGGGCATCACGGCTTACGGCATCGCCTCGGCGCGCGCGGACAACGGGCGGCGCTACTGGGTGATGGTGCTGGGTAATTGAACCCTCGGCCTCATCCTGAGGTGCGAGCCGCGTAGCAGCGAGTCTCGAAAGATGCACACAGGGGCCGACAGCGCGGCATCGCCATGCCGACTCCTGTGCTCAGCGTCACGGCGGCGAGCGCGGCCTGTGGTCGGGCGTTTCATGGATCGCTCGCTCGGCGGTTCTTGACGAGCGCGCGAGGGGGCTGGCGCAAGCGGGGGGCGAAGGCCAGAACGATTTTGTCGTCCAGAATTGTGTTTCGCGGTGAGGAACGCTCGCAAGAGAGGATAGAGTCGATTCTCGCTGGCCGACGCCAAGCAGTGAAGAATGCGAGTAGTGAGGTCGCGATCAAGGCGCCGAGGAGCGTCTAGAACATATGGAAACGGCCGCTAGAACCTTTGTTTAGCACACTCGACCGTGTACACTCTTAAAATAGCGGCGCGTAATTCTCTGGATTGGACATGAAGCTATCCCATTGGGAACCAGATCTAAGAACCTTATTTAATTGGATAGACAATCGTGAGATTGATCTCCAACCCAATTTTCAACGTGGAGACGTCTGGCCGGTATCCAAGAAGCGGAAGCTAATCGACACCATATTGCGCGAGTGGTCCATACCGCCAATCCACGTCGTTGTGACGTCCTCGGGAACGCTTGACGTACTTGACGGTCAGCAACGCCTTACGGCAATTCGCGACTTCATGAACGATGACTTCTCGATCGACGGGAGCATCAAGCCGAGCGATCAAAGAGTCGAAGAATTGTCGGGACTTCGTTATTCCCAACTACCTCCGCCAGTTCGACGAGCATTTGACCAGTACACGCTGCGCGTCTTTCGTATTACCGACTACAGACCAGAGGAACCAGGCGAATTATTTTATAGACTTAACCAACAGATCACTCTGACGGCCGGCGAGCAGCGCAATGCTATCTATGGCCCAGCGCGAGAACAACTGAAGCGGCTGGTTTCCAAGTTTGAGGAGGCGGGCAATAAGAGAGACACTATCGGGTTTTCGAATTCAAGGCTGGCTTACGACGACGTTTTTGCCAAGATTCTGTTCTTCAACGAACATTGCACGTTTGCGGAGAAGGCTAGCGAGGATCGCATTTCTGATCGGTTTAAACTGCAGAAGCCCTTCCCGGTGGAAGCCGTGGATCGCTCCTATCGTGCCATCCACCTTTTCTCAGCTTCGAGAGAGCGAACCAAAAAACTAAAACTAAACAAGGCTAGCCTCCTATCCTGGCTTCTGTTCTTCTGTCGACTAGACACGCGCAACATGTCTTTCGACTACATGAATGTTTTTGAAACGGCAAAAGCAGGCAACCTTGAAAGAATAAGGCTGAGCAAGAATTCGAGTTGGGAAATTCAATTCTCTCAACCTACCCGCTTTGAGGAAGGGCTATTTAATCTGTTTGTCGATCGCTCAAGCCTTCGTGTTTCCGACGTCAGCTCAGTTGTTTATCGAGATTTCGCCCTTTGGGCGGTTTTTCACTCTCGAAAATTTGGTGAAATTCCTGAAAGTATCGATGTCAAACAGATTAGACGAATTTCGAAAGAGTTCGACGACGAGGACGAACCGCGCCTTGAGTTTATTCTCGATGACTCACTCGACATTAAAAATTGGGCACGCATATAATGCGGCGCGCAAAGAAAGATGATTATTGGCGCGCGATCGAGCGCAACCAAGGATGGAAGATCGGCTTAGAACAAATCCGCTTTACGGATATCCCGGGCATCGGCACGGGCGATTTTCAATTCGCATCCGCTCTAAATTTATTATGCGGACCAAATGGCGCGGGAAAAACGACGCTTCTGAAGGCGATTTGGGCTGCCCTAGATCCCGATAACGCAAAAAAATCAGCAACAACCAGCTTTCGAGTTGCCCGAGGGCAGATTTCTATCAGCATCCGTAAAGGTGAGAACAAGGAAGTCCTCGTTGCTGATTTTACGCGCACCGATGGCTGGAGCGCAGGGTTCGGAAATGCCGAGATCTTCTACATCGACACGTCTTCTATAGTTAGCGATCTGCAAAGATACTTTTGTGATTTCCCCGATATCCAAGACGCACTCAACGGCGTGCCAATCCTAGAGGCATCTAATAGGGATATCGAAGCCTTAACTTTTCTTACAGGCATTCCCTACACAGCAGCTCGAGTTTACACCCTTGAGGAGGGCGAACACGATTCGAGCGACGAAGAAGAGAGCATTTCGGAGAGACCATTTTTTGAGGTCGAACTAAGGGAAACTAAATACGATAGCAGGGCAATGGGCCTAGGTGAATTGGCCGCGTTTTATCTGTGGTGGTCACTTGAACGCGTTACAGATGAGACGATCTTATTGATTGAAGAGCCCGAATCTTTTTTGTCTCCTCTTTGCCAGTCGGCATTTGCTGCGGTCCTGGCCAAGTACACAACAACTAAGAAGCCGTTCGTCGTAGTAACAACTCATTCTCCACAAATCATACAAGCAGCACCGAACCCGAGTCGGTTATTTGTTTACAGAGACGGTCAGAATGCACGGATTAGCGACGGCGATCAAATTGAATCATTGCTCCGAACTGTAGGAATTGAGAGCGAAACAAAATTCATTGTCATGGTTGAAGACAATGCTGCTCGAGTATTTGGCAAGCTTTGGATAAGTCATTTTTCACAGAGTACATTGGCCAACATCGAGTTCATGACAATGGACGGCGAAGGCAATATTATGGCTGCCTTGAAAGCTATTCCAAAAGATCCGAAATCGATTAGCTTCGTGGGCCTTTTGGACGGTGACGCGGAGGCAAAAGGATTCGCTGGAGCGCGCGTTACATTTTTACCTGGCGGAAAACCTATCGAAATCTTATATCGAGAAATGGTGGAGAAAGAGATCGACCGCGTCGAGCCTGATC
>JAEZEY010000038.1 GCA_023432845.1 Pseudomonadota bacterium | reverse complement strand
CCCATCGCGGCGAACTTCGCCGCCACCGGCGCGAATGAACGGCGGTGGTGCGGTGTCGGTCCCAGTTCCGCGAGCGCCCGGAAATGCTCGGGCACGCTGTAACCCATGTGCCGCTCGAAGCCATAGCCGGGATAGGATTCGGCCAGCCGCGTCATGTAGCGGTCGCGCGTCACCTTGGCGACGATGGACGCCGCCGCCACCGACAGGACCAGCGCGTCTCCCGAAACCACCGCCTCGCAATCGCAGCCGCAGTCGATCTTCATGTTGCCGTCCATGAAGACCAGCTTTGGCCGGACCGGCAGCGCCTTCACGGCGCGAGCCGAGGCCCAGAGCGAGGCGCGCAGGATATTGTCGCGGTCGATGCGATCGACCGAGGCGAAGGCGACCGAGACCTGCGCCGTGGCGCAGATCTTCTCGTAGAGCTTCTCGCGCGCCTCGGCGTCGAGCCTCTTGGAATCGTTGAGCCCGCGCGGAATGCGGTCGGGATCGAGGATCACGGCGGCGGACACCACCGGTCCGGCGAGCGGTCCCCGTCCCGCCTCGTCGCAGCCGGCCACCGGAAAAATACCGGCCTTGAACGCACGCCGCTCGCGGCGAAAGGTCGGGCGCAGAATCGGCTCGGCCAGCGGCAATTGCGGCTTGGCAGCCGATTTCGCGGCCGGTTTGGCTGCAGATTTCGCCGCCGGTTTCGGCGCGGCTTTCTTTTTGGAGGCGGGGGCCATGGGCCGATGGGTACGCCCGACTCGGCCGTCCGTTCAACCCTATTCATGTCCGCCCGTGCAAAGCGGGGATTGGGGAGGTAGAGCCTGTCATTCCGGGGCGTCCCGAAGGGACGATCCCGGAATCCAGCGCCCCGCATCTGGCTTCCGGGTTCACGCGCTGCACGCGTGCCCCGGAATGACGCGTTGGCGCTAAAACAAACTCATCTGCGCATCGTCCGGCTTCGGATGCCTGAAGTGCTCGGTCGACAGCTTGCGCTTGGTGACATTGAGGCCGCGCTTTTCGCAGGCGAGCTCGAAGCGGCGGCCGATCAGCCAGGCATATGGCCCCTTGCCTTTCATGCGCGTGCCCCATTCGGAGTCGTAATCCTTGCCGCCGCGCATCTCACGCACCAGCCTGAACACATGCCCGGCGCGGTCCGGATAGTTGGCTTCCAGCCACTCGCGGAACAGGTCGCGCACTTCGAGCGGCAGGCGCAGCATGACATAGCCGGCTTCCCTGACGCCGGCGGCGGCCGCCGCATCGAGAATGCGTTCGATCTCCGAGTCGTTCAGCGCCGGGATGATTGGCGCCACCATGACGGTGGTCGGCACACCGGCCTGCGACAACTGCCGCAAAGCCTCGAGCCGCTTCATCGGCGTTGCCGCGCGGGGCTCCATCTTGCGCGCGAGTTCAGGATCGAGCGTCGTCACCGACAAGGCCACCTTAGCCAGATTCCGCTCGGCCATGCGCGCCAGGATGTCGAGATCGCGCGTCACCAGCGCCGACTTCGTGACAATGCCGACAGGGTGGCCGGCACGGTCGAGCGTTTCGAGAATGCGGCGCATCACCTTGTAGCGCCGCTCGATCGGCTGATACGGGTCAGTATTGGTGCCGATCGCGATCACCTTCGGCGAGTAGTTCGGCGAAGCGAGTTCACGTTCAAGGAGGTCGGCTGCCTCCGGCTTGACGAATAGCTTGGATTCGAAATCGAGGCCCGGCGACAGACCGAGATAGGCATGCGTCGGCCGGGCGAAGCAGTACACGCAGCCGTGCTCGCAGCCGCGATAAGGATTGATCGAGCGGTCGAATCCGATGTCCGGCGACTGGTTGCGGGTGATGATCTTGCGCGATGCATCGACCTGCACCGTCGTCTGGAACGGCGGCAGTTCCTCGAGCGAGCGCCAGCCATCGTCGAAAGCAATGCGCGCATGCGGCTCGTAACGGCCGGACGCGTTCGACTGTGCGCCACGTCCGCGGCGGCGCTCGTGCTCGACAACGACGCCGAGCAGGCCAGTCAGGTCGTCAACGCGAACGCCCCCCGGCGCGGAGGGCAGCTCCGGTGCACGGTCGGAAATGGCGGTCCGATCGAGGGCCGCCGGGGGGCGTTTCAAGGCTGCAGGTCGTTGAGCCATGCCCTTACCTAGTCATGAAATGTGAACATAACAAGAACATTCTAGAGCTTTCCCGGCTGCTGCCGCCTTTCGTGGCCCGCCTTCACATCCGCACATGATGTGGTAGCAACCGAGGGGACAGCGGTTGTGTTCCGTCTCGTTTCCGCCTTGGGGGCCATGCTCAGCGTCATCGTCGCCACTCACGAATCGGAGCGCGCTTTGGTGCCGACGCTGTCGGCGCTGGTGCCGGGAGCGATGTCCGGTCTCGTTACCGAGGTCGTTGTGGCCGACGCCGGGTCGAAGGATGCCACCGCCGAAGTTGCCGATATTGCCGGGTGCCGGTTCATCGCTTCGACGGCCCCGCTCGGCGAACGGCTCAAGGCAGCCGCTCTGAGCACCCGGTCCCCATGGCTGATGTTCCTGCGCGCCGGCGTCGTGCCCGATGCCGACTGGATACGGGCCAGCGAGACCTTCGTGCAGGCGGCGTCGTTCAGCGATACGGCGCCTCGCGCCGCGGTGTTCCGCCCCGCCGCCACCGCCTCGGCGCAGCCCGGGCTCGGCGATGTGATTGCGCTGGCCCGCGCCGTGTTTGCCGGCCGCAAGCCGTTGCCGGACCAGGGGCTGGTCATTGCCCGTTCTCTGTACGAGGCGGTCGGCGGCCACGCCGCGCATGCCGACGCCGAGGCCAGACTGCTCGGCCAGCTAGGCCGCCAGGTCGCGCTGCTCGGGGCCGGGGCACGGCGGGTCGCTTGAGACTTACTTGACTTTGTCAACTAACTGCCCAACCCTGCGGCCATGCCTGCCGCCGCTCAATCGAAAAGCCCAGCCCCGCCACAAGCGGTCGCGCCGCCCGAGCGCGTCGCCGCGGTGCGCGGCTTCAACCGCTTCTACACGCGGCAGATCGGCCTTCTGCGCAAAACCTATCTCGACACCCCCTACTCGCTCGGCGAAATGCGGGTGCTGCACGAACTGGCGCATCCGAGTGTCTCGCAACCGACCGCCAAGGACATCGGCCGCGCGCTCGATCTCGACGCCGGCTATCTCTCGCGCGTGCTGCGCAATTTCCAGAAGCGCGGCCTGATCAAGCGCACGACGTCGAAGGACGATGCAAGGCAGAGCCATCTGTCGCTGACGGCGCAGGGCCGCAAATTCTTCGCGCCCGCCGAAAAGCGTTCCGACGAAGACGTCGCCGAAATGCTGGCCTCGCTCAGCGAGCGCGAGCAAAGCGAACTGGTCAGCGCCATGCGCACCATCGAGACATTACTCGCACCGGACGGCGCGTCGCCGCGCACCGCTGCTACAAGAAGGCCGGCTTCACGCTGACCTCGAGCCAGAACAAGATGAGCTTCGGGCAGAATGTCGTGGCGGAGTTCTGGGATAAGACGCTTTAGGCCGTCGCAAACGCAGGACGTCATCCCCCGCGAAAGCGGGGAATCCAGTAATCACCTAGAGTCCAGCGAGTACTGGATTGGCCGCTTTCGCGGGCAATGACCGAGGTGTGTCTACGCCGTGGCGCCCTGCGCCTTGGGCCGCCGCAAATGCTCATCGAGCCGCGGCAGGATTTCGACGAAGTTGCACGGCCGGTAGCGGTAGTCGAGCTGATGCACGAGGATGTCGTCCCAGGCATCCTTGCAGGCGCCCGGCGAGCCCGGCAGGCAGAAGATGTAGGTGGCATTGGCGACGCCGGCGGTGGCGCGGGTCTGGATCGCCGAGGTGCCGATCTTCGGGTAGCTCACCATGGTGAACAGGGTCGAGAAGCCGTCCATGCGCTTCTCGAACAAAGGCTCGACCGCTTCCGGCGTCACGTCCCGGCCGGTGAAGCCGGTGCCGCCGGTCGAGATCACCACGTCGATGAACTTGTCCTCGATCCAGGCCTTCACCTTGCCGCGGATGGCGTCGACCTCGTCCTTGACGATCGAGCGCTCGGCGAGAATGTGCCCGGCAGCGCGAATGCGCTCGACCAGGGTGTTGCCGGACTTGTCGTCGGCCAGTTCCCGCGTATCGGATACGGTCAGCACCGCGATCTTGAGCGGCACGAACTGCTTGGATTCATCGATACCGGGCATGGCTCACACTCTTAATTAAAGCTGCGCGTTGGCCGCGAAGGTATTGCACGACGACACCCTGCCCGACTTGAAGCCGATCGTGAACCAGCGCTGGCGCTGGGCCGAGGTGCCGTGCGTGAAGGAGTCCGGCACGACATAGCCGCGCGCCTGCTTCTGCAGGCGATCGTCGCCGATCGCCGCCGCCGTCTGCAGCGCCGCCTCGATGTCGCCGGGCTCGATCGAATTCCAGCCTTGGTTGGACTGGTTGGCCCAGATGCCGGCGAAGCAATCGGCCTGCAGCTCGACGCGGACCTGAATGCGGTTCGCCGCCGCGCGGTCGCCGGCGGCTTGTTGCGCCTCGCGCGCCTTCGGCAGAATGCCGAGCTGGTTCTGAACGTGATGACCGACCTCGTGCGCGATCACATAGGCCTGGGCGAACTCGCAACCCTTGCCGGTGCAGGCGCCGAACCGCGTGCGCATTTCATCGTAGAACGACGTGACGAGAAAGATGCGTCGGTCGGGCGGGCAATAGAAAGGACCGCTGGCGGAACTTGCCATGCCGCAGGCGCTGCTCACCTGACCGGTAAACAAACGCAGGCGCGGCGCGCGGTATTGTTGGCCGGCGTCCTGGAACACCTTGCCCCATGTGTCCTCGGTATTGCCGAGCACCGCGGCGACGAAGTTGCCCATCTGATCGCTCGGCACACCGGTGCGCTGCGCAGGCCGCTCGATAGGCAACTCATACTGCGAGCGATTGCCGCTCACCATTTCAGCGCCGGAAATCAGGAGGCGCGGGTCAATGCCGAGCGCCCACCCGATGAGTCCGAGCACGACAATGGTGCCGATTCCCAGTCCGCCGCCGCCGACTGGTAGATTGAAACCGCCGCGACCTCCGCCGCCGCGATGGTCTTCAACGTTATCGCTGCGGCGAAAATCGTCCCAACGCATTCAAGCTGTCTCCCGACCCGAGTTGCCCTGATGGCTTTCTTTAGCACGATTGATTGCGGCAATACTTGGCACACTGTTAACCTCTGCTAACTCCCGGTTAAACTAGCAGAATTCGCTCCAACGAATTTTTCCATAAAGGTTTTTTTCACCTTGGGCTGCGCATGATGCGGGCCTGTCGGTTTGTAGGTCCCGCGTCAGCCGACCGCGTCGTCCTTGAGTCAGAGTTGAGTCATGGTTGAGTCGCGTCGCGGGGCGCCCAGTCGGGCGCCCCGTGGTCTTTCAAAGACCCCCGATCATCGAATTCTTGTTGGCGACTGCGTCAACGAGATGTCGAAGCTTAAGGCCGGTTCCGTCGATCTGATTTTCGCCGATCCGCCCTATAATCTGCAGCTTGCCAGCGATCTGAAGCGGCCGGACGACAGCCATGTCGATGCCGTGACCGACCACTGGGACAAGTTCGCGAGCTTTGCCGCTTACGATGCGTTTACCAAGGAGTGGCTGGGTGCCTGCCGCCGCGTGCTCAAGCCCGCCGGCACCATCTGGGTAATCGGCTCCTACCACAACATCTTCCGCGTCGGCGCGATCATGCAGGACATGGGGTTCTGGATCCTGAACGACGTCATCTGGCGCAAGACCAACCCGATGCCGAATTTCCGTGGCCGGCGCTTCACCAATGCGCACGAGACCATGATCTGGGCCTCGCGCGATCCGAACACCAAGGGCTACACCTTCAACTATGAAGCGCTGAAGGCCGGCAACGATGACGTGCAGGTCCGCTCCGACTGGACCTTCCCGCTCTGCACCGGTTCCGAACGCCTGAAGGGCGCCGACGGCAAGAAGCTGCACCCGACCCAGAAGCCGGAAGCGCTGCTGGCCCGCGTGATCCTCTCGAGTTCCAAGCCGGGCGACCTTGTTCTGGACCCATTCAACGGTACCGGCACCACCGGCGCCGTGGCCAAGAAACTGGGCCGCCGTTACATCGGGCTGGAGCGCGAGAAAAAGTATGCCTCGGCCGCCGAAAAACGCATCGCCGACGTCGAGGTGGTGCCTTCGCCCTCGATCGCGCCGTTCATGACGGCGCGCGAAGCCCCGCGCGTCGCCTTCGCATCGCTGATCGAACGTGGTCTCGTCACCCCTGGTGCCCGCCTCACTGACTCGAAAAAGCGCCACAAGGCCATCGTCCGCGCCGACGGCGCCATTACGGTCGGCGACACGGTCGGATCGATCCACCGCGTCGGCGCGGTGGTTCAGGGACTGGATGCCTGCAATGGCTGGTCGTTCTGGCACGTCGAGACGCCGAAGGGCCTCGTGTCGATCGACGACCTGCGCGCCCAGGTGCGCTCGGAAATGGCGCTGCTGGAAGCGGCGGAGTAACGGTTACTTCGCCGCAGCCACCCCGAGCCTGATGCCCGACGCCTTCTGCAGGCGACTGATCACGGCAAACAAATTGTCGGCGCGCGGATTTCCTTTCGGACCGAACATCCGCATCAGGCTTTTCGCTGGCGTACCTGTTTCTCTGGCCAAGCGCTCAAAGCCCACCGTCGCGTTGATATAATCGCGCAACACCGACTTGCCGGTCTCGACATCGCCACCAAGCAATTGTTCGACAGCTTCCGTGAGCAGCGCCGCCCGGAACTCCGCGTCACGCTCCGCGCGCGCCTTGACGGTCTCCTTGAAGTCGCGCGTCAGCGCCATGTCACCGGTCCTTCTTCCTTTGCCTGTAGTCGTCCCAACATAATCTCGCAGCCTCAATGTCCCGTTGCTGCCGCTGCTTTGTGCCGCCACCAAGCAGGATCACGATCGTGTCGCCGTCCCGCCCGAGATAGATGCGATACCCCGGTCCGACATCAATCCTCGATTCCAGCACGCCGCCGCCAACACTCTTGAGGCTCGACAAGTTGCCGTTCGCCAATCGAGCCACCGCAATCGTGATCCTGGCCGCAGCCTTGGCGTCCAAACCCTCGAACCAGCGTCCGAAAACGCTCCGACCGTCCCGATCGAGGTATTCGAGGACTTGCATCCATGTAGTATCTTATATGTTACCAATTATGGCAAGCGGAAGGCCGAGGCGCGCGACGTTCAGACGCTGCTGGAAGCGGCGGAGTGAACCAATATCCGTTCGTCCCCGCGAAAGCGGGGACCCAGAACTTCTGACCCAGAAAACTTGGACGAACTGGATTCCCGCTTTCGCGGGAATGAACGGGGTTCGCTGCCGCGGTCAGCGCAAAACTTCCAGCAACAACTCCAGCCCCCGCTTGGCGAAGGCTTCCATATTGACGGCGCGGTCCGCGCTTCCGGTTTCCAGCGTGATCGCCTTATCGACCGGCCCTGCGACCGCGATGCAGGAGTGCCCGGCGGCATCGCCATAACGATTGCCGGTCGGGCCGGTGGCGCCGGTTTCGCCCAGGCCCCAGGTGGCGTCCATCTTGTCGCGGATCGTACGCGCCCCGAGCAGCGCATAGGGCTCGGTGGACGGCCGCAGGCCCTTCATCTCGGCATCGCCGATGCCGAGCAGCGCTGCCCGCGACGTCTTCGTATAGACCACGGCACCGCCGAGGAAATAAGCCGAGGCGCCCGGCACCGCGAGCAAGGCCGCGGCGATCAGCCCGCCGGTCGAGGACTCGGCGATGGCGATCGTCTCCTTGCGCGCGATCAGGCGAGCGGCGACTTGTTCGGCGAGCAGCGCGAGTGCCTGCATTTCATATCCCCAGACTGCGGCCGATCTGACAGAGCACGCGGAATACGCCGACTTCGGCGCCAGCATATTCCGATTGCAGCGCGGCGCCGAGCTTGACGGCGTCGGCCTCGCGCAAGGTGTCGATCATCAGCGCGCCTTTGATCCTGCGATCGCCACCGCGCAATTTCTCTTCCATCGACACCGGCTGGCCGGTCGGATCGGTGGCGACCCAGATTTCGCCGGCGGCGATCGCCGGATCGCCGATCATTCCGCCGATCTTTGTCGTCAGAGCGGTGACATCCGGCATCGCGTCGAACCAGCGCACCGTCACCGCATAGGCGCCGCGGAAGTCGCCGCGCCGCAGGACGCGGTGGCACAAGGTGCGGTTCATGTCGCGGAACACTTCCGTCATGATCATCCGCGTCATCGGCGTCGGGTTGTCGAGGCGCTCAAGATAGGGCTTCGACGTCAGCACCGCCGGACTGTCGACCAGATAGAAATTGAAGAAGGCGGACGAACCGGAAATCGCCTGATGACGGCGGCCATAGTTGAAGCCCGGCACGCCGAGCCGTTCTTGCAGATGTTCACCCTGGAACCAGGTCTCGAAATCGGCTTCGCGGCCCGGGACGACGTTATTCCAGATCGCGAGGATGCCGAGGTCGGACATCGGCTACTTCGCCTTTTCGATATTGCCGCTGCGCGCCGGCACGCCGAATTCGCGGCGGCAGACCTCGGCCAGCACCGCAACGCCTTCGCGAATTTCCTGATGCGACGGACTGGCAAAACAGATGCGGATGCGACTCTGGCTGTGTGCCTTGTCGGTCGACCATTCCGGGCCCGGATTGATCGCCACGCCTTCCTTCAGGGCCGCCTGATAAAGCTTCAGGCTATCGACATTGTCCGGCAGCTTGACCCACAGGAAGATGCCGCCTTGCGGATCGTCGAACTCGGCGGCGGTGCCGAACTGCTCGTTGAGCGTCTCCATCAAGGTCTCGACCTTCTTGCGCAACCCTTTGCGCAACGCCGGGACGTGGGTCGCAAAATGCGGCGCGCAATATTCGGCGAGCACCATCTGCTCCAGCGCGCCGGAGCCGGCGTCGGTCTTGAGTGCCAGCATGCGCGACATGATCTGCCACGGCGCGACAATAAAGCCCACGCGCAAGGCCGGCGCGATCGATTTCGAGAACGAGCCGATATGGATGACGTTGCCGGACTTGCTCATCGCATGCAGCGCCGGCGGCCGTTCGCCGCTCCAGACGAGGTCGGCGTAGCAGTCGTCCTCGACGATCGGCACGCCGTATTGGTCGGCGAGCGCCAGCATGCGGGCGCGGCGGCTCTCGTCGAGCACGGTGGCGGTCGGGTTCTGCACCGTGGGGATGGTGTAGATGAATTTTGGCGTGACACCGCGCGCCTTGAGGTCCTTCAGCGCCTCCTCGAGCGCGTCCATGCGTATGCCGCCCTTGTCGAGCGGGATGCCGACGGCGGTAACGCCGAGCCTGGTGAAGCGGTTGAGCGAACCCTGGTAATTGTCCTTCTCGACGATCACGGTGTCGCCATGCTGGAGCAGCGCGGCATTGACCAGATCAAGCGCCTGCAGCGAGCCGGAGACGATGAGGATGTCGTCTGCCGTGCACGACATGCCGGCGTCACGCTTGAGCTTTGCGGCCAAAAACTCGCGCAGCGGCCGGTAGCCTTGCGGGCCGCTGTTGAGGCCGTAGGTTGCCAGGGTCCGGCCTTCACGCGACAGCACGGATTGCGCCGCCGCCATCAAGCCGTCGAGCGGCACTTCGTCGGGATCGTTATTGCCGCCGACGAAATTGTATTTCGGCGCTCCGGTCCAGCGCACCGCCGGTGGCGGCAGGTTCGCCGGGAACAGCGGCGTGAAGTCGAAGGGCATGTTTCCTCTCCCCGTTGCACTTGTCATGGCCGGACATAGCTCGTCGAAGACGGGCGTAAACGCCCTTATGATCCGGCCATCCCGCTTAGGGGCGCAGTGCTTTTGTTGTCGGGATCACCGGGTCACGGCGCCAAGATGGCGC
>JAEZEY010000032.1 GCA_023432845.1 Pseudomonadota bacterium | reverse complement strand
CGAGGTCGGACCCGGGGCGCCCGGCGCGACCGTCGAGTACGACGTCTGCATGGAGGTCCCGACGGCGGCGCTCGACGACTGGTCGGTCATCGTCGAGGACATGACCGAGAGGTCCGACAGCCCCGTCCGCTGGGTCGCCGAGCGCTGAGCGGAGGCCCCAGCCAGGAGCAGCCCGACGAGCTCGGCGCAGTACGGCTCGAGCCGCTCCAGGACCCGATCCTGGGTCGGGGCGGCCTCCCGCTGTCCGCTGAGCGGCTCACTCCTCAGGCAGACCGAGCGGCATGCTCCGCGCACGTCGCAGGCACGCCCGCCACGTGACGTACCAGGCGAGCAGCCCTGTTCCTATGCACAGAGATCCGATCCCGACGATGAACGCGAGCGGGATCTGGTAGGTGGCACCGCTCGCGAGCGGGATGAGGAGGACGACGCTGAGGACACAGCCTCCGAGCACGGCGACGACGACCGGCGTCAGGACGCGGGCACGGAGAGCACCCCCTACGAACCCCGCACTTGGCGCCAGGAGCTGGATCGCCTGTAGCGACCTGATCGCTCGAAGCAGCTCGTTCGCGTAGGCGGACCACAAGGCCACAAGACCGAGTGAGATGCCGACGGTACCTGCCCCGATGATCCATGCTGCACTTGCGACACGACGCGCCTCCGCCGCGAACAGGTCCTGAGCGGGGGCGGCCGCCGACCACGCGGGGACGGTGAGCTCGGCAAGCTCGTCCTGCACCTGCCGAACGGGCACGGGATCGTCTCGCGGCGCCAGGACGAGTGAGTCGGCGTTGGCAGGTGGATCCCCTGCCGCAACACGTGTCTGGTCAGGGAACCTCTCCACCCATGCAGGCAGAAGCCTCTCGTTGGTCAAGCCCAGCCCCACGAGCGCCTCTGCCCGGCCCGTCAGCCTCAGGGTGACGAAACCGTCATCGGCCATCTCGAACGACTTCGCGACGACCAGGAACTCTCTCTGCAAGGTCTCCAGGACCGCCTCGCTGCGATCGGGGTCGCTCTGCGGCCACGGCGTCACGAACAAGAGGTCATTCCCTACGTCTCGCTCGTATCTCGCTGCGTCGCCCACTCCGGCGACGGCAATGGCGAAGCTGTAGGAGAAGGAGGTGATGACGACGAGGATCGCGAGCGTCGCGCCGAATCGGGCTGCGGGCGCCGGCGTCGTCGCGACCTGGGCGTTTCCGACGATTCCCGCGGCATCGCCGGCCAACCATGCCTTTCGATGCCTGCGGATGGCGGCAAGTGCCACCCACGCCCGAGCGGACATCGGGAGGAGCGCAAGAGCCGCGAGAGAACCGGCGGCGAAGACCACCGAGACGGCGTCGATCATCTCTGCCCGGAGGGTCAGATTGACGGCAATGAGTGTCAGTCCCGCGGCCGCAGGCGACGACAGCCCGACCGCGAGGCTCGGCGCTTTCGGCGCCGGTCGGCGACGTTCGCGCCGTAAGCCCAGCGGCGACAGAGCACACGCCACGCAAGTGAGGCCGCAGACCGCCAGGACGACGCCGAGCAACGGGAGTGCCGCGCGCATGTCCCGTGCCTGCAGGACGAACTCCACGCCGGGAACGGGGAGGTCGACCGCGAGGGTCAGTGCGACGACCCCACCAGCGACGCCAAGACCCGTGACCAGCGGCCGGCGCGCCTCACCCCAGAGCACGCGCATCACATCACCGCGGCGCGCCCCGAGGAGTCGGAGGATCTCCAGACGTCGCGCGCGCTGGGAGGCACCGACCCTCAGGGCGGTCACGAGAAGCCAGCACGCAGGGAGGACCACGAAGACGGTCAGCACTGCGATCAGGCTGGAGGCGGGCTCTCGATTGACGACCGAACCGATCTCGAGGCTTCCCCTGGAACCGAATCCGCTTGCGGCGATCGCGGACGGCCGCTCGTTCGTCGGCAGGCTCTCCGCGCCCACGTAGACCAGGCGCTCACCCGGCTCAGTCAGGCCGGAGCTCCCGATCACTCCGACCGTCCGCCCGTAGCGTCCGTGGCCCGACAGCTCCGAGACCTCCGGGGTGCCGATCATCGCCGGCGAGGCGATCACCTCCCGGTCAGCCGGCCAGCGCTCCACGCCTGGCGGCAGGGGTGCGCCCTCCTCGAGCGGGCTCAGGTAGACGAGGCTGAAGGTGCGGCCGTCGGCATCGTGCTCGTAGAGGGGCAGCCAGGCCAGCCGCGCGGGTTCGCCCGCGTGGACCTCCACATCCCGTGGGCTGCGCTCGAAGGACCGTTGCGACCATCCCTGATACGTCGCCTGAACCGCAACGAGCATGATCACGGAGAGGGTGACGGCAACTACCGCTGTCCCCAGGACCCACTCCCGGAGCGGCTCATAGCGCGAGCGCGCGCGGAGCCTGCTTCCGAATGCGGCTAGCTCACGCGGCATCGGCAGCGGCGAAGGTCGAGAGCGTCACCTGACGGTCGGCGCGTGCCGCCACCTCCCGGTCGTGCGTCACCACCACGAGGCCACACCCCCAGCGCCTCGGGGCTGCAAAGAGCACCTCCGCGACGCGATCACGCGTGTCGGTGTCGAGCGACCCGGTCGGTTCATCTGCCAGGAGCAGCGCCGGCTCGTTCACAAGAGCCCGCGCGAGCGCCGTCCTCTGCCGCTCGCCGCCCGACAGCTGATCACTCAGCTCCCGGTCGAGCGGGACCCCGAACGACTTCAGCAGATCGCTCGCTCGCGCGACGGCCGCGTCACGCGGCTGACCAGCGATCAGCCCGGGAAGTGCCACGTTCTCGACCGGCGTCAGCTCTCCGAGCAGCTCACCATGCTGGAAGACGATGCCGACCGACTGGGCACGCAGCCGAGCGAGCCTGGCGTGCTTGAGGCCGATGACCTCTTGTCCATCGACAACTATCGAGCCCGCATCCGGGCGCACCGTGCCCAGGATTGCGTTCAACCGGGCCTTCTTCCCGACGCCCGACTCTCCGAGGACCGCGACCGACTCTCCCTGGAGCACCCTCAGGCGCAACGACGAGAACAACCGCCGACCGCCCATCGAGATGTCCAGTCCGGAGACATCCAAGGGGATGTGGTCCCCGACCACTGCGCCGCCTCCGCCGCAGACAGGTTCAGTGGCGGCTGTAGCTGACTGTCAGGTAGTCACTGCAGATCATGGGCAGAGCCGTGCGAGAGCGGCATGCCCGGATCGCCGTGACCTTCGTCGGGTGGTACGTGGCAATGATGTTCTTGGTCACGCCGTATCCACCCTTGTTCACGACGGTGGTTCCGACGGAGCTACCGTACTTCCAGCCGGTCGACGTGAACTGGCTGTCGTTCGCCGTGTCCTTGTTGTACACGATGTCGAAGGA
>JAEZEY010000018.1 GCA_023432845.1 Pseudomonadota bacterium | reverse complement strand
AGTCACCACGGAATTGCCGAGCTTCCGGCGTTCCGCGCGCGGTGTTTATAGGTTTGCTCCGCAAAGCCCCCGGTGGACCAACCTTTCAGGCGAGCCCTTCTTACGTCGGGCGACCTATCCACCGCTTTAAGGGCCGAGATACAGGCTTCGTCGGGCTCTCTGCTTCGGGCCGCTTTTCAAGAAACCCTGGTGTCGAGTTTCTCTCCGGCGGGGACCGGCGCTTCGTTTCCCTAAGACGCACATCGTCAGCCCGTGATGCGCGGCGGGCGCATCGGGACCGTGCGGCTTGGACCGCCGGGAGGGGAATTTGCGCCGCATCTCCGACGCCCCTTGCCCGGCCACCGCTCCCCGCCCCAGCGTCTGGAGACGCTGATCAGACACCCCTCGCAGTTGGGGCGGGATGGATGGGAATATAGGGCTAGGCCGGAGGAGGAGTCAATAGTCCTAGGAATATTTTAAATGAGGACATGCGGCATTCTTCCGCCCCGTGAGGGAGAGGGAAAGAGAGGGCGCGCAGTCTCACGAACTCCCATCACCAACCGTTATCGGCGCCATTCGTAAATGTGCGCCTGCCATGTGTCAGTCTCGCTTGCCGAAATCCCGGCTGGTTGCCATGTGACTTCCCCGACCAGCCCTCGAGCCCGCCTGGCACCATGCCCGTCCACGATCAACTCTCGCGCTACGGGCTGTTGCTCGGTAATTTCGCGACCGGCCTGTCGGTGCTGGCGCCGGCCGGCATGCTGGCGATCCTGGCCGACGGCCTCAATGTCGGCATCCGCGATGCCGGGCTGCTGGTGACTTTCGGCGCCATTGTCCTCTGCATCGGCTCGCCGGTGGTGGCCTGGCTGACGACGCGCATCGACCGGCGCACGCTTCTCGTGACTACGCTGGCAGTGATGGCGATCGGGCAGGCGGCGATGGCGCTGGCGCCGAACTACAGCACAGTGCTGGCGCTGAGTCTGACGATGCTGGCGGTGGCCGCGGTGTTTACGCCGCAGGCAGCGAGCGCCATCGGCCTCATGGTGTCCGACCGCGCCCGTCCCGGTGCCATCACCTTCATCTTTCTCGGCTGGTCGCTGGCAGTGGCCGCCGGCCTGCCGCTGATCACCTGGATCGCAGCTTATGCCGGATGGCGCGGCGCTTTCGCGTTCTCGGCCTTCGCGTCGCTGGTGCCGTGCATCATGCTGGCCGTCGCGCTACCGCGGCGGTTGATCGGGCCGCCGCTGTCGATCGCCAGCTTCGCGCTTCTGATGCGCAACGCCAAGATCCCCATGCTGTTCGCCATCACCATTCTGTTCATCGCGGGCCAGTTCATGGTTTTCGTCTATCTCGGACCATTGCTCAGCCAACTGGCCGGCGCCAGCCATGAAACCATCGGTCTGATGTTCGCGCTGTATGGCGTGATGGGTTTCCTCGGCAACGTCCTCGCCTCGCGCATCGTCGGCCGGCTCGGCGGCTGGAAGACGTCGCTGATCTTCCTGAGCTGCAACCTTCTCGGCCTTCTGTTGTGGAGCGCCGGCGCCGGTGTGCTGGCGCTGATGGCGGCGGGCATGTTCTTTCTGGGGCTCGGCTTTTCTGCCAGCAACTCGATTCAGCAGGCGCGGCTGGTGCAGGCGGCGCCCGAACTGGCCAGCGCGTCGGTCGCGCTCAATACGAGCAGCGTTTATGTCGGCCAAGCCTTTGGCTCCGGCCTCGGCGCCGTCATGTACAGCGCCGGACTGTTACGGGAACTCGGGTTGGTTGGTGTCGTGTTTGTCACGATGGCAATCGTCATCTGGGCGCTGACGCGCGATCGTGCGGAGCGTGTTCCGGAATTTTGATCCGTTGAACGTGATAAGGATACCGCATCCCTATTGAATTACCGGTGTGGCATCCGACACGGTAAGCAACATCTAAATCACGTGCCGAATACATCGCACATCGTTTCACCGCTGTTTAATCGCTCTTCGTTCATATGGCGGTTCGAGGAAACAGCCGTCATGCGTTGCCAAGCCGCATCGAACAAGGAACCGCCGTCCACGCTCGCGGACGATCTGGCGAGGCTCGCCGCCGAACGGTCGCCGGATAAGCGCGTGGAACTTCTGCGGCGGATCGCCGAGGCCTATGCGACCCATGACGAGGCGCCGGTGGCGACGGAGCGCTACCTGTTCAACGAAGTCGTCTCCAAGCTGGTCGACAAGCTGCGCGGTACGGATCGCGCTGCAGCCTCCGGCACGCTCGCGGCCATGAAGAAGCTGCCGGACGGACTCGTGCGCGCGCTGGCGAGTGACACCAATATCGCCGTGGCGCGGCCGATGATCCGCGACTACAAGGCCATGCCCGAGCGCATCCTCGTCGACATCGCCCGCACCGGTTCGCAGGAGCATCTGCGCGTCATTGCTGCGCGCGACAAGGTCACGCCGCCGGTCACGGACGTCGTGGTCGAACGCGGCGACACCACGGTCGTCGGCATTCTCGCCGCCAATAGCGGTGCGCGGTTCTCCGACGCCGGCATGCGGCGTCTCGTCGGCAAGGCCAGGGACGATCACCGCTTGCAGGCGCTGCTTGTCGATCGCAAAGATCTGCCGGTGAGCGCGATCGAAGATCTTCTGCCGATGATCAACGAGGAACTGGTACGGCGGCTGCGCGATACCGCGGCGCAGGTGAACGACGCCGCGGTGAAGACATATCTGGCCGAATGGCTCGCAGAGCGAAAGAAGAATGCCGAGCGGACCGACGCCTATATCGCCGGGATACAAAAGGGCGATCTCAACGCCGGAGACGTCCTTCGCGGGCTGTTAACCCAGCGCAGGCTCTACGATGCGGCGACTGTGCTGGCGTCGGTTCTGTCGCTCGATCGCGACTATACGTTCGGCGTGCTGGCCGGCAGCAATCTGCAATCCGCGCTGCTTCTGATGCGTGCGGCGACATTGTCATGGCCGGTTGCCGAGGCGTTCCTGAAGTTGCGCGAGGCCAAGGCCGAGCATTACGAATACAGCACACCGCCGACGCGGGCCGAGTATCTCGCGCTCGACGTCGGCGCCGCGCAGCGCGTGCTCCGCTTCGCCAAAGTGCGGCAGGTGACCGCCGCTTCCAGCTAGCCGCGCCCGACGAACGGCATGGTGTTGGCCATCACCGTCATGAACAGGACGTTGGCATCGAGCGGCAGGCTCGCCATATAGACCACCGCGGCGCCGACATTGTCGGCGTTCATGCGCGGCTCGACCATCATGGTGCCGTTGGCCTGCGGCACGCCCTCACCCTGCGCCATGCGCTCGGTCATGGGCGTGATGGCGTTGCCGATATCCACTTGGCCGCAGCAGATGTTGTACTTGCGGGTGTCGAGCGACGTTGATTTGGTCAGGCCCGTGACCGCGTGCTTGGTTGCGGTGTAGGCCACCGAGAACGGCCGCGGCGCATGCGCCGAGATCGAGCCGTTGTTGATGATGCGGCCGCCGCGCGGGTTCTGCTCCTTCATGATCTTGATGGCTTCCTGCGTGCACAGGGACATGCCGGTCAGGTTGGTATTGACGACGTTCTGCCAGGTCTCGAACGGCAGTTCCTCGAGCGGCACCGGCGGCGCGCCGATGCCGGCATTGTTGAACAGCACGTCGAGGCGGCCGAAGCTGGCCTTGGTCTTGGCGAACAGATCGAGGATCGACTGGCGTTGCGACACGTCGGTCGGGATGGGGAGCCCCTTCTGGCCGATGGTCTTGATCTCGGCGGCGACCTGATCGAGCGGCTCCTTGCGCCGGCCCGCCAGCGCGACATCGTAGCCGGCCTTCGCCAGCGCGAGCGCCACGGCACGGCCGACACCGGTTCCAGCGCCGGTCACCAGCGCGATCTTGGCAGTCATGGGCAGTCCTCCCCGATGGGTGCGTTTGTTATGGGGGCCTGCCTAGCACAAAGGTCATCGATGCCACAGGGGGCGAGGTGCGCCGGGATATGCGTTACGGCTATGCGAAATCGGCACGCGCGGTGGGCGTCAGCCCGCGAGCGAGGCGCGGCGCTCGTCCGATTCATGAAACGCTTCCGGCCCGTTCAGCCGGGCCGTGATCTTGTCCGGCGTCATGGCGCGGCCGAAGCGATAACCCTGCATCTGATGCACGCCGGCGGCACGCAGGAACAGATGCTGGTCGGCGGTCTCGACGCCTTCGGCGGTGACCTTCATGCCGAGGCCGCGGCCGAGCGAGACCACGGCGTGGACGATGGCCGCGGCGTCGGCGGCCTTCTCGATCGACAGCACGAAGCTGCGGTCGATCTTGAGCTTGTCGAACGGGAAGCGGCGCAGATAGAGCAGCGACGAATATCCGGTGCCGAAATCGTCGAGTGCGAGCCGCACGCCGAGCGCCTTGAGCCGCAGCATGCTGGCTTCGGCGGTGTCGAAATTGCCGATCAGCACGCTCTCGGTGATTTCGAGCTCGAGCCGCGCCGGGTCGAACCCCGTTTCGGCGAGGGTGCGCTCGACCAGCTCGGCGAAATCGGCGCGGCGGAACTGCAGCGGCGACACGTTGACGGCGACGGTCAGGTCCGGCCAGGCAAGGCCATCGGTCATCGCTTTGCGCAGCACCCAGGCGCCGAGTTCGACGATCATGCCGGAATTCTCGGCGAGTGGGATGAATTCGGCCGGCGAGATTTCGCCGCGCGTCGGATGCGTCCAGCGGCACAAGGCTTCGACGCCGAGCATGGTGTTGCCGCTCTTGTCGACGATCGGCTGGTAGAGCAGGCGCAGTTGATCGTTCTGGATTGCCTCGCGCAGGTCGCCTTCGAGCAGCTTGCGGTTGGACAGGTCGGCGTCCATCGCGTTGTCGTAGATGCAGGCGCGATTGCGGCCTTCGTTCTTGGCGCGATAGAGCGCCATGTCGGCGTAGCGCATGACGTCCGGCGCGCCGGCGCAATTCTTGTCGATGACGGCGATGCCGATCGAGGCGCCGATGACGATGTTCTGCCCGGCGATGCCATAAGGTGCGCAGATGGTGCTGATGAGACGCTGGCCGAGCGCCATCAGCATGGCGCTGTCGCCGCCGACCGAGGAGATCACCGCGAACTCGTCGCCGCCCAGCCGCGCCACTAGGTCGCCGCCCCGCAAAGTGTGCGACAGGCGCAAGGTCACGTTGCGGATCAGCTCGTCGCCGACCGGATGGCCGAGCGTGTCGTTGACGTCCTTGAAGTGGTCGAGATCGATGTAGAACAGCGCCGCCGGCATGCCGGTGATGGCGACTTCCTCAATCACGGCCTCGAGACGTTCCGAGAAGAAAATGCGGTTCGGCAGGCCGCACAGCGGATCGTGCAGGGCAAGGTGCCGCAGCCGATTCTCGCCGGCGGCAATGGCGACCGCGGTGCGGCGCATGTAGCGCAGCACGAAGGCGCCGAGCAGGGCAAAGCCGGCGAGCGCCACGGCGATGAACGGCACGACGTTGCGGACGATCTCGGCGCCGGGCTGCTTCGGCGTCCAGGCCAGGTCGACGATGGGCGAGCCGTCCGGGGCTGAGAGCTGATAGAGGTAGTCGCCTTCGGGCATTGCTCGGCCGCGGTCGACAGCACGCAGATTGTTGAGGCCGAGGTGGGTGCTGATGGCGTTGATGATTTCGGGGCCGATGAATTTCACCGACATCAGGACGGGCGCCTCGGTGTCGTGGGCGGCGGCGACGCGGCCATCGCCGATGGCGACCGCGGCCACGGCGGCCGGCTGGCCCATGATCGTCCTGAGCTCGAGGACATGCGGCTGAGCGGCGGCGTCCGCCGCCCGCGGATCGGACAGCCTGACCGCGTTGGACTTTCCTGCGTCGCGGCCGCGCATGGTGTCGAGGACAGCCATGATCTCGGGCGGGCGGAAATCGGCCGCATGGGGGTCGGCGGCGAAGCGGCCGAGCCGCGAATAAACCGGCCGGTCGGTCTTGTCGAAGATCAGAACCAGATCGTGCTGGAAATAGGTGGCGAGCCAGGCGCCGCCCTGTTCCTCGACCCAGGCGGAATCGAAGTCTTGGCGGATATGCTCGTAGGCCCCTTGCGAGGAAGCGACGCTGTCGGTTTCGCGGAGCAAGCGGCGACTGACATACTGGAGCCCGTTGGACAGCTGTTGTCGCTCCTGCGCCAGCGCCACCTCGTCGGCGCGTTGGGCCGAGGACAGCACGGCGACGACGATGCAGACGATGGCCACGGCGACGATGACGCCGACCGGCACCACAACGCTCAATCGCGCGCGATCCCAGTTGGTGTATTGCGGGTCGTCGGAGTCTCTCGAATGCGCCGGCGACAGCAAGGCGCTTCCCCCTAAAGCGTCCCATCGATTGGACAATCCGGCCGGACGGTAGGGGTTAAAGCTTGCTAATCGCTTTCGGCGGGGCGCTTTCAGGGCAGAGCAACGCGCTGCCTCGACAAATCGTCAAGCGGCGTTAACCGGAGGTAAAGGCGCATTTCCGGCCGCTCCGCCGTGGTAGCCGCGAAC
>JAEZEY010000011.1 GCA_023432845.1 Pseudomonadota bacterium | reverse complement strand
GTATTGAATAGCGAAATCACGCTCCATGTCAGCAAGGTCAAAACCGTACTCTTCATTGAGCATCAGGATTACTGATTGCAGGTTGCTTTCCTGAGGCTTGACCTTTTTGATTTCACCTGTCAGGATGCAGACCAGTTGGTTGTCTTCCAATACTATGTCGTCCTGTTCAATTACTTCTGTGGACATTATTCGATGGTTTTTAATAGTTCGTTAATTTCTTTTCGCTTATCCCGTCTGGCAGCATAGCGTAACAGTTTGCTTTTATTCACATTGTATTTGGCAAATGCCTGTTCGTATAGTTTGTGAATGTCTAAGCCTATAGGCTGTAAAAACTGCTCGTGCTCAAACCAGGCATTGACCAAAATGCCTTCAATGCTGAGGGATAGGTAGTCACCTGATCGTTCCGTTGGTGTCTCAGAGATTAATGCCGTCAAAATGATGGCTTCATTCTGTGGGATGAGGTATCGGGCAGTTGTTTCCTTATCAGGTTGCAGATAGACTTTTTTGCTAAAGGACAGCATCTCACCGAAAAGGGAATCCAAATCATCTTTATTCAATGCGAGGAAGACCCAATACTTGGAGATGTCTTCACCAGCAATGTCATTCAATAGGATGGTGTCCCATATGACGATTTCACCTGTGTAGATGCCTTTAACCCGATTGAAAAGTCTTTTGGTTTTTAAACTGAGTTCAGGTGAAAATTCAGGTTTGTAATCAAAGGTGTAAAGACCTCTACCAATTTGATAAAGAAGCTTGTCTTTTTTTAGTTGATTGAGCCTCCAGGCGATAGTGCTGCCGGATAAATCAGGAAAATGCTCCTGAAGGGCATCCGTAATTTCTTTAGTTGTAAATTCCTGTTTACCAGAGAAATGAATCCTGAGATTATGTGCTAGATCAGTGTTTTTCATACTACGATTGACAAATATAAGATTGTTTTTTAAAATACAAAACTTTGGCAAGTAAAATTATTTTCTGCCGAAATATTGAAAATTAGATTTGCTGAGGGTCACAGTTAAGGATTTTAAGGAAATAGAGGAAGCAGAGGATTATACATCCCCAGCTTCCTTAGAATCCTGAGATTCCTCAAGTGAAGTGTTTATGTACTGGTCGTGTGCCTCACGGTGAATAAGGCCTGATTTTACAAAATTGGCAATGTAGCCTTCGGCTGTTTTTGCCGGAATGCTCATGGCTTTTGCTACTTCAAGGTATTTCTGACGGTTGAAGGTATGCGGCAAGGCATACAGAAACTTTTCTTTCTTATTCATGCGAGTTGGCTTAGGCTCTTCTTGTGGAAGTTCCCCAAACACTTTACTTGAATGCTTTACCAGTACTTTGACCATTGAAAGCGAAGCTTGAAAATCCCTTTCCTCACAAATCAGCTTCTTGGAAGTGTCGCCTGTTTCCAAGATCCGCAAAGCGGAGCATATCATGCAAATGCGGTAGGCAATCAACCCCAACCTCCTGATAGTGGCCATGTAATCCAAGCCTTGAAGGTTCATGTACTTTTCCTGTATTTGCCCGAAGAATTGGTTGAATTGCTCTTGCTGGTCTGCCGTAAGGTGGAACTGCCGGGGCTCATCCTGCATGATGACTTTGTAGAGTTCATAGAACTCATTGCCCAGGGCTTCAAAGTAATCGTCCAATCCGTTGTCCGTTTGGCTGGCAAATACATTTTTCCATACCGGGCGCACATTCATGAAATAGAAGATAAAACGGCTGAATAGGCCGTTTTCAGCGTTGGGTATCAATGCCGAAACTTGTTTTG
This sequence comes from Pseudomonadota bacterium, assembly GCA_023432845.1. Taxonomy (GTDB): domain Bacteria; phylum Pseudomonadota; class Alphaproteobacteria; order Rhizobiales; family Xanthobacteraceae; genus Pseudolabrys. The sequence goes on along the minus strand of JAEZEY010000011.1, from coordinate 2,059 downwards.
GCGTTCCTGAAAGGACCGTGGAAAGACAAGGGCTTTCAATGTCCACAAACTCACGGTCGGTTCTGCGATAGTAGGAAATGGTTTCATGGTGAAAGGCTTTTCTAAAGCCGTCACTGTAATTTCCGTAATCGCTCTTGAAAGCATGAGCCAGGGTATCACCTTCAGTCTCGAAAATCAGCCCTCTGCCATCACTGTCACCCAAAAGCTGGTAAGCACCTGTTGAACTGTTATTGGCCGGAATGAACAGCATCTTTTCCGGTGGCTTGGCTGGTTTCTCGATACCTTCTTCTTTGCCCTTTTTAGAGTTGTATTCTGCCATTTCCAATTCATAGTGCTGTTTGTGGAGTTTGGCTTGCTCCCTCAATTCTTTGTGAACAGGGTTTACTAATTGGCGGCAATGCACCAGGCGGCCTTTCCCTGCGGATGCCTGGGCTGTAATGAATAGGAACAGATTGGGGAAAACCCGTTTGCCATCTTAAATGCCCGATACTTTGGGTAAACATGCACTGATAGCTCCGAGGGAACCGAGGAGTAGAATATCCCTTTCCTCTTTGGAAGTGGCAATCTCCACAACCTTTTGAAGAAATTCAGGAAGTTCAGGAAACATAGAATCAGAAAATGTCGGCATTTCTTCCGGTTCCTGATTTTCCCTCTGCTGTGGATGCTCTTGACTGCCGGTCAGTTTCTCCCTCTTGAAAGTACGCTGATCCTGCCGTTCTGTCCGTGGAGGGGCAATATCAATTCCTGCATCTTTGGCCAGGAAGAAAAAGGTTTTTAGTGAAACGCCATGACCTTTTGATTTCAAGCAATTATCAAATTGCTTGTCGCACTCCGGGGCGGAATAGTCGGGGTAGAACTGGCTAACTCTATGAAATAGCGGCCGGCCATTCTCTCCAAATTCATCCGCAAAGGTGAAGCCGATATTCACCCAATCGCTGTAAGTGGAGGTAATATCAACCCGGTTGGCTTCAATGCTCTGGATGATGCGTTCTACTTCGTCTATTTGAGAATCTGAATTGTTATGTTGCTGCTCTGTAACTTTCGGTTGCGGGGTTGGCTGATTAAGCCAATCCTGCGGATTGAATGTTTTTCTTTCCATGTCCTACAAGTATTTAGGATTGATGAATATTTCTGAATCATGCGGAAGGAAACAGGCTCTTGAAATATCCTTCCCTGATTGGTCTATTTCGTGTTGGTAGGTGTGGGAAACGTAGTTTGCCACTGCCTTGAAATAGTCCTGGTGTTTTGCCTGCGTCAAGTCGATTGGAATTACCCATTTGAGGCCATCACCTGAAGGAGATACAAACAGTAGCTCCGTTTCAAAGTAGTGATCCTTGAGTAGTGCAGCCTTGAGCGTAGGAATGTCCTGAATGTGGTCAAAATCGATTGTGAGCAAACCTGAATGTCTTTGAAGGTTTGCATCATTTCTCTTAGAGAAAGTGCCTGAGAAGGTCACATAATCGAAGTTTTGAGCCTTGTACTTTCTGGCTTCCTTTGGGTCGGGAATGTTGCGGAGTGTACTTGTACACGAAGCAAATTCATTGCCTTTGATAAGGTTGTAAACCTCAACCAAGGAGGCTTGCCGACTTGGTGTTACGTTGGTGACAGGCTTATTGAAATAGCTTAAAACTGGCGCAGCCGGTTTGACTATTTCAGGAAGAGCAACCGCAGGTTGCGATTCTGCCTGAGCGTAAAAACCCTGTTGCTTCCCGATACGCAAATGCAGTTCTTCATTCAGCTTGTCGAGAAGGGCTTGCCCTTCGATGCTGAAATACAGTGCTGCAAAATCAAAGACATTGCCTTGTGCAATGGCTTCTTCTGAATCGGTGTGCGTAGCACAACCGTCAACAACCTTTACCAACAATGTAGGCTTGTCTGCATTGAATGGGTTCTTCGCAGGTTTGCAGTCCCTTCCCGAAAGGGAAAGGACTGTTTCACCCAGATAGTACTGTCGTAGCACATAGGCGTAGATATTCAAGCCGTAGTGCGTTTTGTCGAGTATGGCTTTTCTACTTACCTCCATAGTGCTTTGATTTTGAAGGTGAGTAATTGGATTCCA
>JAEZEY010000507.1 GCA_023432845.1 Pseudomonadota bacterium | reverse complement strand
ATATTCAGCGCGGTGCGCTCGGCGGTGAGCAGGCTGCGCGCCGGCCCCGATACAATCATGAGGCTGGTGCCCTTCACCGCCTTGTCGCCGTCCTTGGCGGTCAGCGTCACTTCGATGGTCGGATCGTAATGGCGGAAGACGGCGGCGCCGACTTCGAGCCCGGCCACGGTCAGCGGCTCACGGGCGTTCATGCGGAATTTGGCCTTGGCGTCGGCATCGATCATCGACTGGACCGTGAGATCGCAGGCGCCGATGTCTTCGGCGAACCACAGGTCGATCAGGCGGCCGGTCATGTAGCGATCAAGCATCTGTCTGTCTCCCGCATCCGGCCGATATAAGCAGCCGTCCCGCAATTTGTTTGTACACAAACAGTATCCCGGCGCTCCGCATTGTCAATCGCCGCACCTGATTGCCCTCGATGGGTCCTTGGCGATCATTTCGCGTGCAAGCATGCCATGGATATGAGCGCGCACGACGATTGACAGGATCGCCATCAAGAAATGATTATATGCGTGCAAATGAATTGAGGACCGGGCCGTTTCCAGTCGGGATACCCCGGGAGGACGCGCAGCCAGCCAGACCGATACTCTGCTCGTACAACGAAATTCGACGGGATAACCTAGAAACGAGATTGGAGGATTTCGATGCAACGTCACGTGAAGCGATCTTTTCTCGCCGCCCTCGGCCTGAGCGTGGTTCTCGCAGCCGGCACAGCCGCAGCGGATCCGCTGAAGATCACCCTGGCCGGCGGCTCGGTCGGCGGCGCCTGGAGCGCCATGGGCGCGGCCATCGGTCAAACGATCCAGCAACAAGCGCCCGGCTCGTCTTTCACCTATGAACCCGGGGTCGACGCCGCGAACATCCAACTTGTGTCCGAAGGCCGCGTGCAACTCGGTATCGCCCATGCGCAGATGGCGCTGCGCGGCACCAAAGGCGAAGCGCCGTTCAAGTCGAAGATCACCAACGTGCGGGCGATCGCCCAGCTCGATCCCGCGGCGACGATCCAGATCGTTGCCCGCAAGGACGCGCCTTTGAACAGCCTCGACCAGATCGCCAAGGAGAAGAAGCCGGTTCGCGTCGCGTTCAACAAGCGCGGCACGATGATGGCGATCGCCGGCGAACAGGTTTTCGAAGCCGCCGGCATCTCGATGAAGGATCTCGCTTCCTGGGGCGGCCGTGTCGAATACGTCGCCTATAATGACGGCCTCGACATGCTCAAGGCCGGCCAGGTCGACATCGTCCTCAACATGCTCGCGTTCCCATCGTCGCAGCTCAACCGGCTCGCCAATGACATGCCGCTGAAGATGCTGGCGATACCGGACGGCGCCATTACCAAGATCAACGCCGAAGTCGGCACCAAGAGCGTGACCATTCCGGCCAAGACCTATTCATTCGAAACAGGCGACGTGAAGACGGTGACCGGATTTGTCGTCCTCTACGCCTCCGACAAGATGTCGGATGCGGATGCGGAAACGATCACCAAGGGTCTGATCGACCAGTTCGACTATCTGACCAAGGCTTATCCGTCCTTCGCCCGCATGGGCAAGAAGGGCCTCACCGATGTCGGCCCGATCGGTCTCGCTCCCGGCGCGATGAAGGCCTACAAGGACGCCGGGCTGCTGTAAGGCTTTCGGACACGCCAGAAGACAGCGGCCGCCAAGGCCGCCGTCTCCTTGATTTCACGCCGGCCGACGCCAGAGGGACAGGAACGTGTTCGCGAAAGTCATGCGAACTCTGGCGCCGGGACGCGCGCGTCAGCTCGGAATGATCGAAAACGCCGTGGTTTCGGTCATTGCGGTCGCGACAACGGCGTTCTTCATTCTGCTGGCCTTTGGCTTCTACGTGCAGAGCCAGTACGCGCTGAACTGGTTCCTGGGCGCCATCCTTGCCGTCTCGTTTCTCACCACCACGGGCAATCCCGACCGCCCAACCGGCCGCTCGCCGTTCTCGTGGATGGCCGCGAGCGCCTCGATCGCCATCTGCATTTACTTCACGCTGATGCAGCCGATTTATGAGATGCGGCTACCAATGATCGACTCGCTGAACCTTGCCGATCAGATTGCCGGCGTAGTGCTCATTTTGCTGGTTCTCGAAGCGACGCGGCGCGTCATCGGCATGACGCTGGTCATCGTAGTTCTCGCCTTCCTCGTTTACGGCATCCTCGGCCATCTTCTGACCGGACCGTTCTGGCACCGCGAGCTCAGCCTCGAGGACATGCTCTATCAGATCGTGTTCACGACAAACGGCTTGTTCGGACCGGCCCTCAGCGTCGCCGCACTTCTGGTGTTCGCCTTCGTCGCCTTCGGCACCGTGCTCGATGCCGCGGGCGGCGGCGACTTCTTCTTCGACATGGCCAACAGCCTTGTCGGTAAGCAGGCCGGCGGACCGGCCAAAGTGGCCGTGGTGTCGTCCGGCCTCTACGGATCGATCTCGGGGTCACCAACATCCGACGTCGTGACCACCGGCTCGTTCACCATTCCCCTGATGATCCGCACAGGGCTGAAGC
>JAEZEY010000462.1 GCA_023432845.1 Pseudomonadota bacterium | reverse complement strand
CTACCACGTCACCGAGATATATTGCGTCTCGAGGAACTCCTTCATGCCCTCTTGCGCCCCTTCACGCCCGAGGCCCGATTGCTTGACGCCGCCGAACGGCGCCGCCGGATCGGAGACAAGGCCACGGTTGAGGCCGATCATGCCGAACTCCAGTTTCTCGGAGACACGCAAGCCGCGCGACAGGTCCCTGGTGAACAAGTAAGCGACGAGACCGTATTCAGTGTCGTTGGCGCGCTTGATCGCCTCGTCCTCCGTCTTGAAGGTCTGGATCGAGGCGACCGGCCCGAAGATTTCTTCGTTCAGCATCATGGCGCCATCCGGCACATTGGTTACCACGGTCGCCGGGTAGAAGAAGCCCGGGCCATCCGGCACCTTGCCGCCGGTGAGAATCTTGGCGCCTTTCGACACCGCGTCATCGACGAGCTCGACGACCTTGTCGCGGCCTTCCTTGTTGACCAGCGGGCCGACGGCGACGCCGTCGTCGAGGCCGTTGCCCATCTTGAGCGCGCCCATCTTGGCGGCGAGCTTCTTGGCGAATTCGTCGTGCACCTTCTCGTGCACGTAGAAACGGTTCGCCGCGGTGCAGGCCTCGCCCATGTTGCGCATCTTGGCGATCATGGCGCCTTCGATAGCCGCATCGATGTCGGCATCCTCGAACACCAGGAACGGCGCGTTGCCGCCCAGTTCCATCGCCGGCTTGAGGATCTGGTCGGCGGCTTCGTGCAAGAGCTTGCGGCCGACCTCGGTCGAGCCGGTGAACGACACGACGCGCACGCGCGGATCGTGCAGCATGGCCGAGACGACCTTGCCCGACGAGCGCGACGGGATGACGTTGACGACGCCAGGCGGCACGCCGGCTTCTTCCAGCGCCGGCATCAGCGCCAGCATGGTAAGCGGCGTATCGGACGCCGGCTTGAGCACCACCGGACAGCCGGCGGCCAGCGCCGGGCCGATCTTGCGCGTCGCCATCGCGGCCGGGAAATTCCACGGCGTCACCAGAACGGCGATGCCGGCCGGCTTGTGCTGGGCGAGAATGCGCGCGCCGGAAGCGGGCGCTGTCGAGAGCTGGCCGAGATTGCGCACGGCTTCCTCGGCATACCAGCGGAAGAATTCGGCGGAGTAAGCGACCTCGCCCCGCGAGTCGGAGAGCGCCTTGCCGTTCTCCAGCGTGATCAGTTTCGCGAAGCGCTCGGCATCGCGCATGATGATCTCGAACGCCTTTCGCAGGATCTCGGCGCGCTCGCGCGGCTTCTTCGCCGCCCAGGACGGGAACGCGGCATCGGCCGCGTCGATCGCGGCGATGGCGTCGTCGACCGTGGCGCTGGCGACGGAGGCGATGGTCTTTTCCGTCGCCGGATCGACGACATCGAAGCGGCCGCCGTCGGACGCCTTTTTCCATTTGCCGCCGATCCACAGATCGGTCGGAACGCCAGCGAGGAGATTTTCGTACATAGACTATCCTTTTTATCTGCATCGTTGTTCGCGAGCCGCGAACGTCGATTTTATCGTGCCAAAGTCCGGCGTCACCGTCGCCGCACGAAATAGCAGATTTTCGCTACGCGATACTCCGGTCAGCCCTGCAAACTGCGTCGCACAGTGTCGACGATCCGTTCCGGCGTCGGCAACACGATGTCTTCGAGGATATCGGCCGCCGGCAGCGGGATATGCGGAGTCGTGATGCGCACCGGCGGACCGTCGAGGTCGTAGAAGGCTTCGTCCGCGACGATGGAGACGATTTCCGCACCCCAGCCGCACAGCCGCGGGTTTTCTTCGACGGTGAACAGCCGGTGCGTTTTCGCCACCGAGCCGAGAATGGTCTGGGTGTCGAGCGGCACCAGGGAACGCACGTCGACAACCTCGCAGTCGATGCCGTGTTCCGCCTTCAACCGCTCGGCGGCCTCCAGCGCGCGCGGCACCATCAACGCCAAAGCGAGAATGGTCGCGTCGCGGCCCGGCCGCAGGACTTTCGCAGTTCCCAGCCTGTCGACGATTTCGCCGTCCGGCACCTCGCCCTTGGTCGCGTAGAGCGACTTGTGCTCGAGAAAAATCACCGGATCGGGGTCGCGCACCGCGGCGGCGAGCAGGCCGATGACATCGACCGGCGTGGACGGCGCCACGACCTTGAGGCCGGGGATCATCATGCACCAGTTCTCGACGCTTTGAGAGTGCTGCGCGCCGAAGCGCGAGCCGGCGCCGTTGCCGGTGCGCACGACCAGCGGACATTTGGTCTGGCCGTTCGACATGTAGCGGCTCTTCGGAAATTCGTTGGCGATGTAGTCGAAGCACACCGCAAAGAAGTCCGAGAACATGATTTCGGCGATCGGCTTGAGGCCCGTCATCGCCGCGCCCATGGCGGCGCCGAGAATGGCCTGCTCAGAGATCGGCGTGTCGCGCACGCGCAGCGGACCGAACTGCTCGTAGAGTCCGACGGTCGCCTTGAACACACCGCCGGCCTTGGCGACGTCCTCGCCGAGAAAGACGACATCATTGTCGCGCGACATTTCCTGCGCGATGCCGCGGATCACCGCGTCACGATAGGTGATTTCCGCCATGTCAGTTTCTCCACGCCCAGCCGCCGTCGGCATAGACGTCGGTGGTGAGGATATCGTGCGGCGGCATCGGCGCGGCCTTGCAGGTCTCGGTCGCGTCGTCGACTTCCTTGCGCACCTCGGCGTCGATCTGGGCGATCACCTTGCCATCGACACCGAACTGCTGGAGGCGTTCGCGATAAATCTTGATCGGGTCGCGCTCTTTCCACTTTTCCAGTTCGCCCTCCGGGCGATACTTGGCCGGGTCGGCGCGCGAATGGCCTGAGTGCCGATAGGTCAGCGCTTCGATCAGCGAAGGTCCCTCGCCGGCGCGCGCCTTGGCGTAGGCCTTCTGCGCGGTGCGATAGACGACGTCGGCATCGTTGCCGTCGATGATGATGCGCTCGAGGCCGTAGGACGCGGCGCGGTCGGCGGCCGGGTGCGGCACCGCGGTGACATCGCCGATCGGCGTGTATTCCATGTAGAGATTGTTCTCGCAGACGAAGACCACCGGCAGTTTCCACACCGCGGCGAAATTCAGCGCCTCGTGGAAGGCGCCGATATTGGTAGTGCCGTCGCCGAAGAAACAGACCGAGACGTCCTTATCGCCCTTGTATTGCGCGCGCCACGCGGCGCCGCAAGCGATCGGAAGGTGCGCGCCGATGATGGCGTAGGAGCCCATGACGCCGTGTGCCTCCGACGTCAGGTGCATCGAGCCGCCCTTGCCGCGCATCAGGCCGTTATCGCGCTGCATCAATTCGCCGAGCACCTTCTCGACCGAAACGCCGCGCGCCAAAGTGTGGGCATGGCCGCGATAGGTGCAGAACGAGAGATCACCTTTCTGCATGGCCTCCGCGAAACCGGTAGCGACAGCCTCCTGCCCCAGCGACAGATGGCTCGTTCCCTTGACCAGATTTTGCAGGAACAGGTCGTAGGCGCGCTGCTCGGCCTCGCGGATGCGAAGCTGCGAGCGATACATCGCCAGCCTCTTGTCCTCGCCAATATCGTCGTTCAGCCCCGAACCGGGGGCTGCCTGAGCGCGATTCTGCGCTGTCGCCATGGGGGATTTCCTCGCATTCCGGAAGGCTAGTTCTTTTTGTTGGACCGAAACTTAGCCTCGATGGCGGCGAACCCGCAACTGCGGACCTGCGCCGCGCGCCTACTGCTTTTCCTCGGCCTCGACCATGGTCTTGCCCACCCTGCGCTCGTAATGCAGTAGGTAGAGCCCCGAGGCGACGACCACGACGCTGCCCACGATGGTCCAGAAGTGGGGCACGTCCCCAAACACGAGGAAGCCCAGCGTCGTGGTCCAGACCATCTGCGTGTAAATGAACGGCGCGAGTGTCGAAGCGGGCGCCAGGCGATGGCCGCGCACCAGAAGATAATGCCCGAAGCCGCCGAAGAAGCCGGTCATGGCCATCAGCACGCCCTGGAATATGCTTTGCGGCGGCGTCCAGACGAAAAACACGATCGGGATCATCGCCACCGCGCCGACCAGGTTCGTATAGAAGGTCGTGGTTTCGGTAGAGTCGGTGCGCGCGAGCAGCCGCGTCGCAATCGAATAGACTCCGTAGCAGAGCGCGCTGCCGACACAGAGCAGCGCCGCCGGGTGCATGCCGCCTATGCCGGGCCGCGTCACCAGCAGGATGCCGGTGAAGCCAACACCGATGGCGATCCAGCGGTGCCAGCCGACGCGTTCACCGAGGAACTGGCTGCCGAGCACGGCGACCACGAACGGCGTGGCGAACAGGATGGCGAGCGCCTCGTCGAGCTGCAGATAGCGGATGGCAAAGAAGTTGAGCGCGGTGGAGCCGAGCAGCAAGGTCGAGCGGCCGATCTGCAGGAACGGCCGCTGCGTGACCATCATGTGCGGCCGCCTGACTGGATTGAGGAAGAACAGGGCGAGCACGAAAGCGCCGGTATAGCGCGCCCACGTCACCTGTAGCGGGTCCATGTGGTGAACCAGATACTTCGCCGTCGCATCCAGACACGAGAACGTCGCAACGGCACCGCACATCAGTGCGATGCCGGCGAGACGCTGTCGGCGAAGGGCTGCCTGGTCGCTCAATAGGTTGCCCGTCCCCCGGAGATGTCGAACACCGCGCCGGTGGTGAAGGAGCAATCCTCCGAGGCGCAGAAGGCGGCCAGCGCGGCGACTTCATCGACCTGGACGAAGCGAGCGCGCGGAATCTTCGACAACATGAAGTCGATATGTTGCTGTGTCATTTGATCGAAGATTGCCGTCTTGGCTGCGGCTGGCGTGATGGCGTTGACCGAGATGTTCTTGCCCGCCGTTTCCTTGGCGAGCGACTTCGTCAGAGCGATGACGCCAGCCTTCGACGCCGAATAGGCCGAGGCGTTCGGGTTGCCTTCCTTGCCGGCGATAGAGGCGATGTTGACGATGCGGCCGTAGTCCTGACCGACCATGCCAGGCACCACCGCCTTGCAGCAGTAGAACTGGCTGTCGAGGTTGATGGTCATCACCCGCTTCCACTCGTCGATCGGATATTCCGCCACCGTGGTGTTCATGCCGGCGATGCCGGCGTTGTTGACCAGGATATCAATGCGGCCGAAAGCCTTGACGGTGGCATCGCGCGCACGCTCGACGCTGGCAAAATCGGTGACATCGACGGCGACGACCTCGACGCGCCCCTTGAGTTCCCCCGCGGTTTTTTTCGCCAGCGGCTCGTCACGATCCCAGATCGCCACCGCCGCGCCAGACGCCAGAAAGCGTTCGACAATGGCGCGGCCGATGCCTTGCGCGCCGCCGGTGACCACCGCGAAGCGGTCCTTGAGATCGATGTTATTGGACATGGAAGAGTTTCCCCCGGACTGATTTGTTTTGACTTGCCCGATGGTATAGTCGCTTTGCCGGGGAAAATGCAGCCTCCCCGCCAAATAGCTGCCATCCACCGGGACGGCATCGAAGACCTGCCTGCCAAGCGCTGTTCCGGACGGCCCGGCTCTCGATCATGGATGGCCCGATTCTCGCGCTTTTTGTCCTGTCGACTTTCGTCGGGGGCATTGTCAGCGGGCTGGCCGGCTTCGCCATGGGACTGGTTGTCTCAGGCGTCTGGCTGCACATCCTGACACCGGCACAGACCGCGGCGCTGATCGTCGGCTACGGAATCCTTGTGCAGAGCTACAGCATCTGGAAGCTGCGCCATGCGCTAAGCCTGCGCACGCTCGCACCCTTTATCGGGGGCGGTATATTCGGGGTTCCTCTCGGCGCCGCCCTGCTCGGCTACATCAGGCCGGACTTTGTGCGGGACGGCGTGGGCATATTGCTGATCGCCTATGCGAGCTATTTCCTGATCCGGCCGCATGTTCACAACGTCAGGCCGTCGCTGCCGGCGGACGTCACCGTCGGATTCGTCAACGGCATTCTCGGCGGCATGACCGGCCTTGCCGGACCGATCATCACGGTCTGGTGCCAGTTGCGCGGCTTCCGGCGAGACGAGCAGCGCGCCGTTTTTCAGCCGGTGATCCTCGCCGCTTTCGTACTGACCGCGATCTCGCTCACCGCCAACGGCACGGTCACGCGCGACCTGATGCGCGTCTATCTCTATGGACTGCCGGCGCTCGGCGCCGGCCTGTGGGTTGGGCTACGATTATACGGTCACCTCAACGAACACACCTTTCGGAAGGTGATCCTCATCCTGCTGATGCTGTCGGGACTGGTTTTGATTTTCGGTTAGACCTCTCGCCTAGCTCTCGCGCAAGCGCCGCAGTTGATTGTACTCTGCTTTCGGTGCGACCGGATTGCGCGGTGCAACATCACGGGCAGCCCTTCGAAATGCCATCGAACGCCGCTCAAGGCTTGAGTTCCACCGCGTTGCTATGCGGCAACTGACGGCTTATCTTCCACCGTTCGATTTGCATTGAAACGAACAAAAAAAATTGCTCCGCTGACACTCCAGCAAAAAGCAGCGCCAACCGGGGAGGATTTCGTCATGTCGAAACTATCGCGTTCGCTCGTCAAAGCTTCGCTGTCCGCCGTCGCCGCCGTCGCCCTGATGGCGGGCGCCGCCTCGGCGCAGACCGAAATCAAGCTGGGCCATGTCGGCGCACCCGGCTCCCTGTTCGCCCAATCGGCGGACCTCTATGCCGCCAAGGTCAATGCCCAACTCGGCAACAAGGCCAAGGTCGTGGTCTACGGCTCGAGCCAGCTCGGCAGCGACAGCGAACTGCTCAAGAAGCTCAAGCTCGGCACGGCCGACCTCGCTTTGCCCTCGACCGTCATGACCTCCGTCGCGCCGGAGTTCGGCGTGTTCGAGATGCCCTATCTGGTGCAGGATCGTGGCCACGCCACGCGCATCGCCGACCAGGTGATCCGTCCCGTGCTCGGCCCGATCGCCGAGAAGCAGGGCTACAAGATCATCGGCGTGTGGGAGAACGGCTACCGCCACATCACCAACAACAAGCGGCCGATCGTGAAGCCGGCCGATCTTGAGGGCGTGAAGCTGCGCGTGCCGGGCGGCGTGTGGCGCGTGAAGATGTTCAAGGCCTATGGCGCCAACCCCAGCCCGATGGAGCTGAAGGAAGTGTTCGTCGCGCTCCAGACCGGCGTGATGGACGGGCAGGAAAACCCGCTCACGCAGATTTACTCGCAGAAATTCCAGGAAGTGCAGAAGTACCTGTCGATGACCGGCCACGTCTATACGCCGGCCTATCTCACTGCCGGCGCAAGCTGGTCGCGTCTGCCGGCCGACGTGCAGAAGATCCTTGCCGACACCGCCAAGGAGGTCGAGCCGAAGGTGCTGGCGCTCGCCGAAAAGCTCGACAACGAGCTGGTAGACAAGATGAAGGCTTCCGGCATCGCCGTGAACAACGCCGACAAGCCCGCCTTCGTCAACGCGAGCAAGGAAATCTATGGGGACTTCGCCAAGCAGGTGCCCGGCGGACAGGCGCTGATCGACAAGTCGCTCAGCCTCGCCAAGGGCTCCTGAGCGTCATACCTCGGCATGCCGGGCACGGCGAGTGTCCGGCATGTCGCTATTCTGACTTCCTCCCCCCGTCCTTCAGCCGGTCCCTTTCCCGATGCATTCATTCCGCGCCTTCTACGATCGCCTGCTTGAGGCGATCGCCTTCGTCCTCATGGTGGCGGTCACGCTGATCGTGATCGCCGGGTTCAGCTTCCGCTGGCTCGGACATTCGCTGGTCTGGTACGACGAGATCGCCGGCATCGCTTTGGCCTGGCTGACCTATTACGTCGCGGCGCTTGCCGCCTTGCGCGGCAGCCATCTCGGCTTCGCCGGCTTCGTCAACGCAATGCCATCGCAGTGGCGCGTGATCCTGACGCTCATCGGCTCGCTCATCACCCTCGGCTTCTTCATCACGCTCGGCATCGCCGGCTATCACGTCATGAGCGTGATCTCGGGCCTGACGCTGGTATCGATCCCGGAAGCGCAGCAGAGCTGGGCATTCTCGGTGATCCCGATCGGCTCGGCGTTGTTTGTGCTGGCCGAACTGCTGCGGCTGCCCGAGACTTTGGCCGACGCCCGGCGCGGACCTTTGGTCGACGCCGAGATCAAGGAGGTGCTTGAAGAGGCCGGCGCCGTACCTGCCGCCGGCAAGGAGGGCGCGCCATGACCGGCACAATCCTCGGCATGTTCGTCGCGCTGGCGGGCCTCGTGATGCTCAACGTGCCGATCGGCATCGCGCTCGGCGTGATGGCGCTCGGCGCCATCGTGCTGACGCAGGGCGCATACATGCTGCCCAACCTCGCGCTGGTGATGTTCGAGGGCGCGACAAATTTCTCGCTGCTGGCGATCCCGATGTTCATTCTCGCCGGCGCGATCATGAACTCGTCGTCGATCACGACGCGGCTGATGGACCTGTGCATGGCGCTGGTCGGTTTCATCCGCGGCGGCCTCGCGCACGTCAACATCGTGCAATCGATGTTCTTCGCCGAGATTTCCGGATCGGCCGTGGCAGACGTCGCGGCAACCGGACCGATCATCATGCCGGCCATGGTGAAACGCGGCTATTCGCGCGAATTCACGGCGGCCGTCACCTCCTCCTCGGCAAGCCTCGCCATCATCATCCCGCCGTCGATCCCGATGATCCTCTACGCGGTCATGGGCAACGTGTCGGTCGCGCAGCTTTTCGTCGCCGGCATCGTGCCCGGTGTCCTCGGCGGCTTCGCGATGATGGGCATTTCCTATTATCTTGCGCGCAAGCTCAACTGGCCGGTGGAGGACAAATTCAACCTCTGTCGCGTCTGGGAGACCTTCAAGGCGTCGGCCTGGGCGCTGCTGCTGCCGGTGATCATCCTCGGCGGCATCTTCGGCGGCTTCGTCACCGCGACCGAGGGAGCAGGGCTCGCCGTCGTAGCGGCGCTGTTCGTCGCAGGCGTGATCCACCGCGATCTCGATTTCAAGCATTTGTACAAGGCGGCCATCGACGGCGCGATCCAGACCGCCGTGGTGATGGTGCTGATCGCGTCGTCGGCGGTGCTCGGCGTCTACCTGACCGAGCAGCACGTGCCGCAAACGCTCGCCCAGGCGATGCTGGCCTTCACCGACAACAAATATGCTGTGCTGGCGATCCTGAACGTCTTCTTCCTGGCGATCGGCCTGTTCC
>JAEZEY010000456.1 GCA_023432845.1 Pseudomonadota bacterium | reverse complement strand
ATGATAGCGTGGTCCTTGTCGGAGGCGCCGGCGGCGGTGACATAGGTGCGATAAACGGGAAACTCCAGCACATAAAGCAGCAGCGCCTCGCGCAGCCGGTTGAGCGTATAGTCGCGGGTGCTGAAATGCCCGGCGGCGATACGCGCCAGCTGCAGGCTAAGCACGGTAAACTCACTCGCCAGCATGGTGTCGATGACACGGCGTTTGGCGGTGTCGAGCATTTGCGCGGGCGTTGCACGCTCGCCGGTGAACTCGCGCCAGATGTGCTCCAGCGCATCGAGGCCGCGGTCGTCCGCCAGTACATGGCCGATGACATTGAGCCACTCGTAACCGGTCGTGCCGGCTACGCCGGGAAAGCCGGGCAGGGATTCGCCATGGCCGAGGATTTTCTCGATGCCGATCCAGTACAGACCGCGTCGATTCTTGCCGCGCGCCTTGCTCACCAGTTGGCGCAGGCGGCGCGTGTATTGCGCCGGATCGCGCAGGCCGTCGATGTGGTCGAGCCGCAGGCCCTGCAACTGGCCGGCCGCGATCAGCCGCGTGACCAGCGGGTGAATGGCGCGGAAAACCGCCGGCCGCTCGACGCGCAGACCGGCGAGATCGTTGATGTCGAAGAAGCGGCGATAGTTGACGGCAGCGAAGGCGACACGCCAGTAGGCGAGGCGATAATGCTGACGCTCCAGCAGGCGGTGCAGTGCGGGGGCGCCTGTCTCGCCGCGATAGGCCGTCAGGCCGCGTTCGATCAGCGGCCCGGCGCCTTCGATAGCGGCGAGCGATTGCTTCAGAGTGGGTGCCTCGCGATAGGATGGTGTGCCATGGGCGCCGTATTCGTCTGCGAGCTTCAGCAAGGCGCGTCCAGCAGCCTCGGTCTCGGCCTGCGCCGAAGCGACGACGATCTTCAGCATCTCGCCATAGCGCTGCGGATTAATCGGCAGCTTGTGCTCGAAGTACCAGGCGGCGAAGCTGCCATCTGCTGCATCGTAACGCAGCTGGATCTCGCCGGCCTGCAACGCGTCGCCATAGGGCCGGCCCAGGATCGGCAACAACACGCCCGGATGGCGCCGGTAGGGGATCGCCTCCCAGTCGATATCGAAGGCTTCGGCGTGCGGCGAGTGCTGGCCCCATTCCAGCACGTCGAGCCACCACTGATTATCGGACAGGCCGACGCCCATGTGATTCGGCACGAAGTCGAGGATAAGGCCGAGGTTGTTCGCCTTCAGCGCATCGCTCAGCCGGGCGAAGGCTTCATCGCCGCCGAGCTCCGGGTTGAGGCGGTCGTGATCGACGATGTCGTAGCCGTGGGTGCTGCCCGGCCGCGCCTTGAGAAACGGCGATGCGTAGAGATGGCTGATCCCCAGCGCCTTGAGATAGGGCGCGATGGCGGCGGCATCGTCGAAGGTGAAGTCCTTGGTCAGTTGAACGCGATAAGTGGCACGCGGCATGGCGGGCGGCATGGCGCTAATCTCCGATCGCGGCATAGACCGACCACGGCGGCAGGCTCTCTGGCGGATTGCCGCCCCAAACTGTCTCCGATCCCCAGGCAAAATTCTCGGGGCGGGGCTGGGCAGTGCCGGACAGGTTGGCAAGTAGGCATAGGGTCTTGCCGTTCGCCGGCCACCGCGCCATCAACGAACCGTCTGTCATCGTCGCCTGACCGGGGCCGATCATCGACCGCAGCAACGGCACGATGTGTCGATGTCGTGCCGCGAGCAGGGAGCGCGTCAGTTCGAGACGCCGAGCGTGCACTGGTTCCTCGCGGGCCGCCCAGTCGAGCACGGCGAGGTCGCGGGTTTCATTTGCCAACGGGTCGGGTATTTCGTCACCGTGCTTTGCGTAGGCTTCGGCGAACTCGCGCTTGCGGCCGTTGCGGACAGCCTCGGCGAGGTCGCCCCCGAAGCCACAGAAGAACGGGAACGGTTCTCTCGCGCCCCATTCTTCACCCATGAACAGCAGCGGCGCGCCCGGCTGCAGCAGCAACACGCTCAGTGCGGCATCGACGGCGCTGTCATCGGCCAGTGTTGTGAGCCGTTCGCCGAGCGGTCGGTTGCCGATCTGGTCGTGGTTCTGGATGAAATTGACGAAGGCGAGGCGCGGCAAGGCGGCGCTCGGTTCGCCGCGCGGCGTGTCGTCTCGGTGCGGCGACGGCTCGCCCTGATAGGCAAAGCCTTCGGCCAAGGTGCGAGCAACGTGCCGGGCCGCATCGGCATAGTCCCGGTAATAGCCTTGCGTCTCGCCGGTGAGCAGGACGTGCCAAGCGTGATGGTAGTCGTCGTTCCATTGTGCTTTGTAATGTCCCGCCGGCGGGTCTTCGAATGGCGCAAGGCGGCTCGCGCTGTTGTCGTCATTCTCGAGCACCACATGAATGTGTCGTCCAGTCTCCAGCGCCAGGGCGCCGACCGCCTTGCTGATATCCTCGAGAACATTCGATTCACCCGGCGCGACGATGGCATGAACGGCATCGAGGCGCAGACCGTCGAAGCGATAGTTGCGCAGCCAGTGCACGACATTCTCGACGGCGAAGGCGCGCACTTCCGGCACGCTGTAATCGATCGCGCTGCCCCAGGGCGTGTGCGCGTCGGTAAAGAACGACGGCGCGATACGGTGTAGGTGGTTTCCCTCCGGTCCGAAATGATTGTAGACGACGTCGAGAAACACCATCAGGCCGCGTTGATGAGCGGCGTCGATCAGTGCCTTGAGGTCCTCGGGCCGGCCATAGCTCGCATCGGGCGCATAAAGCAGCACGCCATCATAGCCCCAGTTCCAGCGGCCGGGAAAATCGGCGAGCGGCATCAGCTCGAGCGCCGTGATGCCGGTCTCGACCAGATGATCGAGCCTGTCGATCATGGCGCGATAGGTGCCGTCCGGCGTGAAGGTCCCGACATGCGTTTCGAGGAACACCGCTTCCTCCCAAGGCCGGCCTTTCCAGTCGGCGGCGCGCCAGTCGTAGGTGTGGTCGATGATTTCGCTGGGGCCGACGACATCCTCCGGCTGGAAATGCGAGGCCGGGTCGGCAATGGTGATTTCGCCGTCGATGCGGAAGCTGTAGCGCGTGCCGGCCTTGGCGCCTGGGACGTGTAATGTGAACCAGCCGGCATCGCCGCGCTGCATTGATCGGGCGCTGTCGAGAACGAGCTCGACTTTCTTTGCTGCCGGCGCCCACAGCCGAAAGGTGACGCCGTCGGCGGTCAGTTGCGGTCCGAAAGTGGGGGCGGGGCTCACATTTGCCCCGCGCAAACGACGACGGATCGCGCTTTCACAGTTCGCTGGGCGCCGATGTCTGCCGGCGTGGTTTGCTGATCGCCGTCGCCGGTGTCGATCAGCACCTGCCATTGCCCGGTGCCGGGCCATTCCGGGAAGGTGATGTCGAGATCGCTATCGGCGCCGTTGAGAACGATATAAAGCGGCGCGCTGTCGCTAGATCCGGCGAGGATGTAGGCGAGAAAGCGGGCGTCGGCGAAACTCCAGTCATCGTCGCCCATTTCCTGGCCGTCAGGCGTGAGCCATTTTACATCGTGTGATCCGTCGTCGCGTTTGCCTTGCAGCCAGCGGTCCTGACGGACCTGCGGAAAGTTCTGCCGCAGCTGAACCAGTTCGTTGATGAAGGCCGTCAGATCGTCTTCGCTGTCCGTGCGCGACCAATCGACCCAGCCGATTTCGTCGTCCTGGCAGTAAGTGTTGTTATTGCCGGCCTGACTGTTGGCGACTTCGTCGCCGGCGAGAAGCAACGGAATGCCCTGCGACAGGAACAGGCAGGCCAACTGGTTCTTTCGCAGCCGACGGCGCAGGGCGAGGATAGTCTCGTCATCCGTCGGCCCCTCGACGCCGCAGTTGGTGCTGATATTATCGTCGGAGCCGTCACGGTTATCTTCGCCATTGGCCTCGTTGTGCTTGCTCTCGTAGCTGACGAGATCGGCCAAGGTGAAGCCGTCATGGACGGTGACATGATTGATGCTCGCACGCGGGCTGCGGCCATCATGCTGGAACTGCACCGAGGACCCGGTCATGGCGTGCGCGATGTCGCCAATGCCGGCGTCGCCGCGCCAGAACGCGCGCAAGGTGCGCCGATAGATATCGTTCCATTCCGACCAGCCGTTGGGGAAGGCGCCGACCTGATAGCCGCCAAGGCCGACATCCCACGGCTCTGCAATCAGTTTTACGCCAGAGAGCACCGGATCCTGTCGGACCGCGGCGAAGAACGGGCCGTTGCGATCGAAGGCCGGGTTGCGGCCGAGTGTCGTGGCCAGATCAAATCGGAAGCCGTCGACGTGATATGTCTCCACCCAGTGTCGCAGCGAGTCCATGACCATCTGCAGCACACGCGGATGGGCGAGCTTCAGCGAATTGCCGGTGCCCGTGAAGTCGTCGTAATAGCGCGGTTCATCCGGCATCAGCCAGTAATAGGATACGTTGTCGATGCCGCGGTAGCACAGCGTCGGCCCCATATGGTTGCCTTCGCAGGTGTGGTTGTACACCACGTCAAGAATGACCTCCATGCCGGCGTCGTGCAGCGCCGCGACCATGGATCGGAAGGCGGTGATCTCATCGCCCTGCGCGTAGCGTGCGTCAGGCGAAAAGTAGCTTAATGTGTTGTAGCCCCAATAGTTCTTCAGCCCGTTGTCGAGTACGTGCCGGTCATCAATAAATGCATGGATCGGCAACAGTTCGATGGCCGTGACGCCGAGGCGCTTCAAGTGCGCGATCATGTTCGGCTCGCAGAGCCCCCGGTAGGTGCCGCGCAGGCCGGGCGGGATGTCGTTGCGCAGTTGGGTCAGGCCTTTGACATGTGCTTCGTAGATGATTGTGTCTTCCCAGGGGATTTGCGCGCCGCGCTCATGCGACCAGGTATGCGCAGGGTCGACGACGACGGACTTGTACATATGCCGTGCGTTGTCGCGGCGATCGATCGTGAGGTCGCCATGTTTGGCACCCGTCCGGTAGCCAAAATGCGCGTCGGTCCACGAGAAGTGGCCGCCGAGGCGCTTGCTGTAGGGGTCGATCAGCAGCTTGTGGGCATTGAAGCGGTGGCCTTCTTCCGGGGCATAGGGCCCGTGCACCCGGTAGCCATAGAGCTGGCCGGGCGCGACATTGGTCAGGTACACGTGCCAGACATCGTCGGTGCGCTCATTGACGGTCACGCGCTCGGTTTCACGCCGGCCGTCGCGGTCGAACAGGCACAGTTCGACCTTGGTCGCGTTGGCCGAAAACAACGCAAAATTCGTACCGCGGCCGTCCCATGTTGCGCCGAGGGGATAGGGCGCGCCGGCGGAGGACTTCTTGCCGTTAGAGCTCAGGAACGAAAATGAGGGCAGCAAGCGGTGGGAGAACAATGCGAATCTCCTGACTGTCGGGCGTGGCAACGGTTGAGACGCCACCCGCGTTCCCCACATTGCTACCGCCATAAATGGCCGCGTCCGAATTGAAGGCCTCGCGCCAGTGACCGGCGAAGGGCACGCGAAGCCGGTAGTCGTGCAGCACCTGCGGGGTGAAATTCACGACGAAGACGGCGCGCGATCCCGGTTCTCGGCCCTTGCGCAGCCAGGTGAACACGCTGTTGTCGGCGTCGTCGGTGACCAGCCATTCGAAGCCTTCGGCCAGGCAGTCGAGACTGTGAAGCGCCGGGGTCTCACGATAAAGATGATTGAGGTCGCGGATCAGGCGCTGGATGCCGGCGTGTTCGGGCTTCTCCAGGAGATGCCACGGCAGGCTGACATCGTGGTTCCACTCGGTGTCCTGGCCGAATTCCGCGCCCATGAACATCAGCTTCTTGCCGGGATGCGCGAACATGAAGGCGTAGTAGGCGCGCAGGTTTGCGAAGCGCTGCCAGGCATCGCCCGGCATGCGGCCGAGGATAGAGCGTTTTCCGTGGACGACTTCATCGTGCGACAGCGGCAGGATGAAGTTTTCGGAGAAGGCGTAGTGCAGCCCGAACAGGATCTTGCCGTGATGATAGCGCCGGTAGATCGGATCCTTCGACATGTAGTCGAGGGTGTCGTTCATCCACCCCATGTTCCACTTGTAGCCGAAGCCGAGGCCGCCCCAGTCCACCGGCCGCGACACTTGCGGCCAGGCGGTCGACTCTTCCGCAACCGTCGTGGCGTGCGGATATTGCCGGAACACCTCGGTGTTGGTGCGCCGCAGAAAGTCGATGGCGTCGATGTTCTCACGGCCGCCGTGCTTGTTGGGGATCCAGCCATGCGCCGGCCGGCTGTAGTCGAGATACAGCATTGAAGCGACGGCATCGACGCGCAGGCCGTCAATGCCGTAACGGTCAAACCAGAACAGGGCGTTCGATAAGAGGAAGTTCGTGACCTCGGTGCGTCCGTAATTGTAGATCAGCGTGCCCCAGTCGAGATGCCGGCCTTGACGCGGGTCCTCATGCTCATAGAGGCCGGTGCCGTCGAAGCGGGCGAGGCCATGCGGATCGTCGGGAAAGTGGCCGGGCACCCAGTCGAGCAGCACGCCGAGGCCGGCCTTGTGCAGGGCATCAATCAGATAGGCGAAATCCTCCGGCGGACCGAAGCGGCTGGTCGGCGCGAACAGGCCGGTCGGTTGGTAGCCCCAGGAGCCGTCGAACGGATGCTCCGAGACCGGCAGCAGTTCGACATGGGTGAAGCCCATGTCGCGCACATAGCCCGGCAATTGCTCGGCGAGTTCGCGATAGGTGAGCCAGCTACCGCCACGTTCGACACTGCGCCGCCATGAGCCGAGATGGACTTCGTAGATCGAGATCGGCTTGTTGTAGGCGTTGACGTCCGCCGGCGCCGGCGAGGGGCGCGGTATGGTCGAAGGATCGACGACGATCGATGCGGTGAGCGGGCGGACTTCCGCCGCGAAGGCGACCGGGTCCGACTTCAGCGGCAGCAGCTGGCCGAAGCGATCAACGATCTCGAACTTGTACTTGTCGCCCGCCTTGGCGCCGGCGACAAATGTTTCCCAATAGCCTTGGCCGCGCACCTGCATCGGGTT
>JAEZEY010000374.1 GCA_023432845.1 Pseudomonadota bacterium | reverse complement strand
ATTCCGAGAAATACGAGATCCGCACCCGCGACTGGAACAAGCCCGGCAACATCAAGGACTATCTCAAGCGCCTCAATACGATCCGACGCGCCAATCCCGCTTTGCTGCAGACCGCCCACCTTCGCTTCCTGCAGACCAACGACGACAACATCACCGGATTCCTCAAGGAATCGCCGGACGGCGACAACGCCGTGGCCTGCGCCATCGCGCTGAGCCGCACGCCGAAGGAATTCTGGCTGCATTTCGGCGATCTCATGATCGGGCCGCCGGATGACCGCCGCCCGGTGCGCGCGGTCGAAAACCTCGTCACCGGCGAGCGCCACCTGCTCGAGTGGAATGGCCTGCGTGTTCGCATCGAACCGGATCGCGATCCGGCGCTTCTACTCCGGTGCGAGGTGTGAGCGGCGATGGACATGCTTCAGAGTATCGAAAATGTTCCGGCCTTCACCGAGACGCCCGACGACGGCCTCTGGTACAAGGACGCGATCATCTATCAACTTCACGTCAAGGCGTTCCACGACAGCAACGGCGACGGCATCGGCGATTTCGCCGGCCTGACCGAGAAGCTCGACTACCTGCGCGACCTCGGCGTCACGGTGCTGTGGCTTCTGCCCTTCTATCCGAGCCCCGGCCGCGACGACGGCTACGACATCTCGGACTACGGCGACATCAATCCGCAGTTCGGCACCTTGAAGGACTTCCGCCGTTTCATGGTCGAAGCCAAGAAGCGCGGCCTTCGTGTCATCATCGAACTGGTGGTCAACCACACCTCCGATCAGCACGCCTGGTTCAAGCGCGCCCGTCGCTCGCCGCCCGGATCGAGCGCGCGTGACTGGTATGTGTGGAGCGACACCGACCAGAAGTTCCTCGAAACGCGCATCATATTCACTGACACCGAAAAATCGAACTGGGCCTGGGATTCGGAAGCCAACGCCTACTACTGGCATCGCTTCTTCTCGCACCAGCCCGATCTGAACTTCGACAATCCGCGCGTCGTGCGCGCCGTCACACAGGTCATGAAACGCTGGCTCGACACTGGCGTCGATGGCTTCCGTCTCGATACCGTACCCTATCTGATCGAGCGCGAAGGCACCAGCAACGAGAACCTGCCCGAGACCCACGTCATCATCAAGCAACTGCGCGCCGAGCTGGACGCCTATGCGCCGGGCAAGGTGCTGCTCGCCGAGGCCAATATGTGGCCGGAGGACGTGCAGCAATATTTCGGCAATGGCGACGAATGCCAGATGGCCTACCACTTCCCGCTGATGCCGCGCATCTACATGGCCATCGCACAGGAAGACCGTTTCCCAATCGCCGACATCATGCGGCAGACGCCGGAAATTCCATCGAACTGCCAGTGGGCGATGTTCCTGCGCAACCACGACGAACTGACTCTCGAAATGGTCACCGATGTCGAGCGCGACTATCTGTGGTCGACCTACGCCGCCGATCCACGCGCACGCATAAATGTCGGCATTCGCCGCCGCCTCGCGCCGCTGATGGACAACGACCGTCGCAAGATCGAACTGATGAACTCGATCCTGATGTCGATGCCCGGCACCCCGATCATCTACTACGGCGACGAGATCGGCATGGGCGACAACATCTTCCTCGGCGACCGCAATGGCGTACGCACTCCGATGCAATGGACGCCGGACCGCAATGGCGGCTTCTCCCGCGCCGATCCGGCGGCGCTCTACCTGCCCTGCATCATGGACCCCGTCTACGGCTTCTCTGCCGTCAATGTCGAGGCGCAGAGCCGCTCGGCATCATCGCTGCTGAGCTGGATGCGGCGTCTGATCGCCGTGCGCAAATCGACCTCGGTGTTCGGCCGCGGCACGCTCACTTTCGTGCGGCCCGCCAACCGCGCCGTACTGGCTTATGTGCGCCAACTCGGCAACGAGGCCATCCTCTGTGTCGCCAATCTGGCGCGCACCGCCCAGGCGGTCGAACTCGATCTGTCGCCATGGGAAGGCCGCATCCCGCAGGAGATGCTCGGCCGCACCAATTTCCCACGCATCGGCCAATTGCCTTATCTCGTGACTCTGCCGCCTTACGGCTTCTTCTGGTTCCAACTCGGCGAGGAAAGCAGCAACGTTGAACAGACGATGCTGCCGCGCGAAATTTCCACGCTCGTGCTCGGGCCAACTCTGCAATCGCTAACGTCAGGCTGGACCTTGCGCACGCTCGAGAACGATGTGCTGCCGGGCTTCATCGCCAACCGGCGCTGGTTTGGCGAAAAGAACCAGCGCACGCCCTCGGTTAAGGTATCGAGCGCCATTCCGGTGGAGTTCGGCAATGACCGCTTTCTGATGGCAGTGGCCGATACGTCCAGCGGCGCCGGCACCAGCCGCTATTTGGTACCGCTCACCATTCGCTGGTCGCGCTACACCACCATCGACCGGGGACCGGCGAGCGTTCTGGCTGCCGTCCGCCGCGGGCCGCGCGAAGGCACCCTGGTCGACGCCACGGCGGAGCCCGAATTCATCGCGGCGCTGCTGGCCAATATTCGCGCCGCGGCGGTGGCGGGACACGGAGACCAACGCATCGAATTCAGGCCGACCGGAGTTTTCGCAGCTTCGCCTCCGCCGGAGGTGAACACCGTGAAAGCCGTCGATCGCGAGCAGTCCAACTCCAGCATCATTGTCGACGACCGCTGCGTCGTGAAGGTGCTGCGGCGCCTGTCGCCGGGCATTCACCCGGAAATCGAGATGGGCCGCTTCCTGACCGACGAGACCTCGTTTCAGAACGCGCCGGCTCTGCTCGGCTCCGCCGAGCTGATCGAGGGCGACACCAGCAGCGCGCTGGTCGTGGTCCATGCCTTCATCGCGAACCAGGGCGACGCCTGGAGCCTGACTGTCGGTTCGCTCGAGCGCTTGATTGATGCGCAGCGGCTCAACCTCGCCGAGCCGATCCTAGAGACCGCCGACACGCTCGTCTTGCTGCAGCGCATCCGGCAGATCGGCAAGCGGACGGCGGAGATGCACCTGGCCTTCGCCAGCCGGCCGGATATTACCGCTTTCGCTCCCGAGCCGATCAACTCCGGCGACGTCGCGGCCTGGACAGACGATCTGGTGGAACGGACGCGCGCCCGGCTGGACCTCGTCGCGACCTCCATGCCCAATCTGCCGCGGGAGACACGTCCGATCGCCTCCCAACTGACCGAAAACCGCGATGCGATCCTCTCCCACATCGAAAACGGCCGGAACTCGGCTTTTGACGGTCACAAAATCCGTCACCATGGCGATTTCCACCTCGGCCAGATCCTGATCGCCAAAGATGATGCCTACATCCTCGACTTCGAGGGCGAGCCCCGCCGTACTGTCGAAGAGCGACGCCGCAAGGCGCCGCCGGCGCGCGATGTCGCCGGCCTGATCCGGTCGATCGACTACGCCATCAGTGCTGCCATCGCCAATGCGCCCGACCTGAACGACGAGGATCGCAGTGTGCTCACGCCTCTGATGCGCGACTGGGGCGATCGCCTGACCGAAGCCTTCTGGTCCTGCTACCGCGAAACGCTCGGCGATAGTGCCCTCTGGCCGGCCGATCCCGACCAGGCCCGGCAGTTGCTCGACACCTTTCTCTTGGAGAAGGCGCTCTACGAAATCGAATACGAGCTGACGAACCGCCCCGCGTGGTCGCATATTCCGCTGGAAGCGACGGCGCGCATCCTCTTTCAACGCGGGGTGATCGCTTCATGAACCCGATCCTCTCCGACTACGATCTCTATCTCCTGGGCGAAGGCAACCAGCTCCGGCTCTACGACAAGCTCGGCGCGCATCCGGATTCGCGTGACGGCGCTGCCGGCGTTTCGTTTGTCGTACTTGCACCTAATGCCCAGCGGGTCAGTGTCGTCGGCGACTTCAATGCATGGGACGGCCGCAGTAACCCGATGCAGGTGCGCGGCCAAGGCTATTGGGAAACATTTGTCGCCAGCGCCAAGGCGGGCGACAAATATAAATTCGAGATCGTCGACCGCTTTGGCCAATTGCAGCCATTGAAGTCGGACCCGGTCGCCTTCGCGGCGGTAGT
>JAEZEY010000306.1 GCA_023432845.1 Pseudomonadota bacterium | reverse complement strand
CCCAGCTCGAAGGTGCGTCCCGCGGCGTCAGCCCGTGTCGTCGCGACGGCCACGGCCTCGGCCACGTCGCCGACGTAGACCGGCTGGAATTTCGTCTGGCCGCCGCCGATCAGCGGCAGCATCGGCGACATGCGCGCCAGCGCCGCGAAGCGGTTGAAGAAGTCGTCTTCCGGCCCGAACAGAATCGACGGCCGCATAATGATGGCGTCCGGCTGCGCCGCGAGGACGAGACGCTCGGCCGCGCCCTTGGAGCGGGCATAGCCGACCGCCGAATTCTCGTCGGCGCCGATCGCCGAGAGGTGGATCATGCGCGCGCCCAGCGCCTTGGCGGCAAGCGCCACTCGTTGGGCGCCCTCGGCATGAACTGCGTCGAAGCGCTGGCGGCCGCCTTCCTGGAGGATGCCCACAAGGTTGATCAGCACTGAGGCGCCTTGCGCCGCCGCCTCAACCGAGCGGGCGTCCCGGATATTGGCCTGGACGGCGTGAATCTGTCCAACCTTGCCGAGCGGCTGCAGATGGAAGGCGAGCTCCGGGCGGCGGACGGCGACGCGGATACGATAATTGCGTTTTGCCAGCGCCCGCACGAGGTGCCGCCCGAGAAAACCCGAGCCGCCGTAAATCGTGACCAGGGTGTCGTCGTTGCTCTTGGCGGTCATGTCAGCGCTCGCGTCGGGACAAGAGGAAAGTCGGCTTGCTTTGTGCCTTTATAGGCCGGCTGGGGGTGGCTTCAAGCCTGCCTTAAGCGCGCCTTGGCAAGGGAGCCACGCGAAGGCGGCAGGCGCCACCGAAACCCTCAATTGACAAGCCGGATCATGGTCCTTACTAGACCCCGGCCCCTGCCCAGGTGGCGGAATTGGTAGACGCGCTGGCTTCAGGTGCCAGTGACCGAAAGGTCGTGAAGGTTCGAGTCCTTTCCTGGGCACCATTCCAAAGCATTTTTGACGGTTTGAGCCTCAAGTTGCTGGATTTGGCGCTTGAAAATACGGCTCTTTCGTCGTTTGTCCGGCGTAAGATAGAATTTAGTGGCTGGCCGTTTCCGCGCCGCGCCTGAACAACCGGAATTGCGAATGACCGTCCGACTGCATCGCGGCGACCTGCCCAACCTCGACGCCTACAAGGGCGCCGTGGCCATCGATACCGAAACGCTCGGGCTCGACATCAACCGCGACAGGCTCTGCGTCGTGCAACTGTCGCCCGGCGACGGTTCCGCCGACGTGGTGCAGATCGCGGCCGGGCAGAAGAACGCGCCGAACATCGAGAAACTGCTGGCCGACCCGGCGATCCTCAAGATCTTCCATTACGGCCGCTTCGACATCGGGGTGATGTTCAACGCCTTCGGCGTCATGGCGCAGCCGGTCTATTGCACCAAGATCGCGTCGCGGCTGGTGCGCACCTACACCGACAAGCACGGTTTGAAGGATCTGTCGCGCGAATTGCTCGGGGTCGATCTGTCCAAGCAGCAGCAATCCTCCGATTGGGGCGCATCGGAGCTCTCCGACGCCCAGGTGACCTATGCGGCGAGCGACGTGCTTTATCTGCATGCGTTGCGCGACAAGCTCGATGCCATGCTGGCGCGCGAAGGGCGCACCGCGCTGGCGCAGGCCTGCTTCGGGTTCCTGCCCGAACGTGTGAAGCTCGACCTCGCCGGCTGGGAAGACGAAGATATCTTCTCGCATTCGGTCAAACCGGGCTGAAAAACCCGATTTTTGCAGCGTTGACGCGTCCGAAGTGCTTTTTTCCGCCGTGCAGGGGCCATAATCTCCCGGCAGTTTGCGGCGCGATCGGGGGCGGGGGCTTCTCTTTCGAGTTGCACAAGGAGCGCGAACGGCTTCACAGC
Source organism: Pseudomonadota bacterium (assembly GCA_023432845.1). GTDB lineage: Bacteria > Pseudomonadota > Alphaproteobacteria > Rhizobiales > Xanthobacteraceae > Pseudolabrys. The sequence continues at coordinate 5,424 of JAEZEY010000306.1, read as the reverse complement.
ATGAACCGGGTCATCGCAGCCAAAGTCGATGTTGAGACGGCGCGCGCGCACTGGGTGAGGAGCCAGTCGCAGAACGAACGCGCGTTTCGCAATGCGCGCAGCCATAGCCGCATGGTGCGGTTCTTGCGTATCGCCATTCCGGTGACGATCATTGTCGTCCTGGTCGGCGCGTTTCTGGTTTCCTATTTCAATCCGGCGCGGATGCTGAAGGGGCTGCCGGTCAACCTCGACAATCTGGTCGTGTCCGGCACCAAGATCACGATGGAGAAGCCGCGGCTGTCGGGCTTCACCAAGGATCAGCGCGCCTATGAATTCGTCGCCGAGGCGGCCGCGCAGGATCTCACCAAGCCGGACTTCGTCGAGCTGCGCAAGATCGACGCCAAGGTGCAGATGGAAGACAAGAGTACGATGAAGATGACGGCGGCCACCGGCCTCTACGACACCAAGAAGGAAACGCTCAAGCTCGAGCAGCAGATCCTTTTGTCGTCGGATACCGGCTACAAGGGTCGTCTGACCGAGGCTTTGATCGATGTTCGCACCGGCAATGTCGTATCGGAAAAACCGGTCGAACTCGAGATGTTGCAGGGTATTCTCAATGCCAAGCGGCTGGAGATCATCAACTCAGGCGACGTCATCCGCTTCGAGAACGGTGTCGCCATGACGGTGATGCTCAATGGTCAGCCGCTGCCTAAAGAGAAGATTCCCGCACGATGATGTCGCTTCGGTACATCAGCATTATCTCTCTCGCCGTCGTCACGCTCGGGCTCGCCACGGCGACAGCGCAAGCCCAGGGACAAGGACAGGCGCAGCAGAACAAGGGCCCGCCCAACGCGCTGCAGGGTTTCTCGCAGAATCGCGATGAGCCGGTGCACATCGAATCGAACACGCTCGAAGTTCGTGACAAGGACAAGGTCGCGACCTTCTCCGGCGACGTGCGTGTGAAGCAGGGCGACACTGCCATGCGCAGCCACGCGCTGGTCGTATTCTACGAACAGGAGGGCGGCGCCTCATCCGGCGCGCAGTCGGGCGGCAAGCCGATGCCGGCGGCGGCTGCGGGTCCGGGCGGCAGCCAGAAGATCAAGCGGCTCGAAGCGCGCGGCGACGTCGTTGTCACGCAAAAAGACCAGACCGCGACCGGCGAGACCGGAATCTTCGACATGACGACCAATACGGTGACGCTCACCGGCAATGTCGTCATGACCCAGGGCAAGAACGTGCTGCGCGGCGAAAGGCTGGTGGTTGATCTGACCAGCGGCGTGTCGCGCGTCGAATCCGGCAAGAACAGCCGCGGACGTGTGCAGGGCCTGTTCCTGCCGAGCGGCAATGGCGAAGCGGCACCCACGACGCCGGCGACGCCCCGCGAAGCGCCCAAGGCGCCCACGGCGGCGCCCCTGCAGCTGCGGCCGCCCAATTGACCGGGCTTCTCGCAACCGTTAGGCCGCAAGCCATGAATTCGGCTGACCGATCCGGGCCTGTTAGGGTCGGGAATCAGCTAGGCTTTCGCCAACAGACGTCGTCGTTACCGGCCGGCCCTGATGGCGCCGGCCTTCTCACGCACCGCGGGGTCACCGGGTGAACATCATCTCGCTGTTTCGCCGGCGGCAGCCTGCGCGCCGCGCCGCTTCACCGGCGCAGGCGAATGCTCCTATGGGGCGGCAGCCGCAGCATCCCGGTCAGCCGGTCGCTCAACAGGCGCGGCAACCGGTGCAGCAACCCCAGCAGCAGGCGCAGCGCAGCGGCGCACGCCAGGCGGCGCGGCATTACCTCGCCGCCCACAGCGTGGAAAAGAGCTTCGGCAGCCGCATGGTGGTCAAGGGCGTCACGCTCTATGTCCGCCGCGGTGAAGCGGTCGGTCTGCTCGGGCCCAACGGCGCCGGCAAGACCACCGTTTTTTATATGATCACCGGCCTGATCAAGGCCGATCGCGGCCGCATCGAGCTTGATGGCTACGACGTCACCCCGCTGCCGATGTATCAGCGCGCGCGTCTCGGCGTCGGCTATTTGCCGCAGGAAGCCTCGATCTTCCGAGGGCTCAATGTCGAAGAGAATATCCGCGCCGTGCTCGAAGTAGTGGAGCCGGATCGCCGCCGCCGTGACGCCGACCTCAAGGCGCTGCTTGAGGAATTCAACATCACCCGGCTGCGCAAGACGCCGACAATCGCGCTGTCGGGCGGCGAGCGCCGCCGCGTGGAAATCGCTCGCGCCCTGGCGACGCGGCCGAGCTACATGCTGCTCGACGAGCCCTTCGCCGGCATTGATCCGATCGCCGTCGGCGACATCCAGCAGTTGGTGCGTCACCTCACCAACCGCGGCATCGGCGTCCTGATTACCGACCACAATGTTCGCGAGACGCTCGGCCTGACCGACCGCGCCTACATCATCTATTCGGGTGAGGTGCTCATGGAGGGGCGGCCTGAGGATATCGTGAACAACCCAGACGTCCGTCGGCTCTACCTCGGTGAAGAGTTCAGGATGTGATCGGTCGACCGGCCCAGAACCGGTAGCGCCCAATAAATAGGCAATGCCGCAGCGCGGAATCCCGGCTTCCCTGCTGAATGAAAGTCGTATAGCGTAACAAGCAAGAATCGGACCAGTTTCCGCCGGGAAACCCCAGAGATGGCGTTGTCGCAACGACTCGAGTTCCGCCAGACGCAAGCACTGGTGATGACGCCGCAGCTGATGCAGGCCATCAAGCTGCTGCAGCTCTCGAGTCTCGATCTCCAAGCCTATGTCGAGAACGAGCTCGAAAAGAACCCGCTGCTCGAGCGCGGCAGCGCCGAAGACGGCCCTGCCGAGGCGAATGAGCATGGCAGCGGCGGCGGCGACATCGACGGCCTGAGCGACGGCGAGGGCGGCCCCGACGGGGCCCAGGAGTTCGGCCAGGACGGCGCGTATGATGGTGCGCAGGACTGGATCGGCGCCGATCTCGAGACCAGCCGTTCGTCGATCGAACAGGGCCTCGGTACCGAACTCGAGAATGTCTTTCCGGACGACGGCCGAGAGAAATCCGCGCCGGCCGAAGCGCCGCCGCCGGCCTATTCCGAATGGTCAGGCTCGGGTGGCGGCGCCGACGGCGACTACAATCTGGAAGCCTTCGTCTCCGCCGAGGTGACGCTCGGCGACCATCTCGCCGAGCAGATGGTGCTGGCGATCGGCGACCACAAGGAGCGGCTGATCGGCCAGTATCTCATCGATATGGTCGACGAGACCGGCTACCTCACCGGCGACCTCGAGTCCGTCGCCGACAAGCTCGGCTGTTCTGTCGCCGATGTCGAAGCGGTGCTGTCGGCTCTGCAGGCGCTCGACCCGCCCGGCATCTGCGCGCGCAACCTCACCGAATGTCTGTCGCTGCAACTGAAAGAACGTGACCGCTTCGATCCAGCAATGCAGAAATTGGTAGAGAACCTACCGCTGCTGGCCAAGCGCGACCTGGCGGCGCTGCGCCGCCTCTGCGGCGTCGATGACGAAGACCTCATCGACATGATCGGTGAGATACGGAGCCTCAATCCCAAGCCCGGTCTCGCCTTCGGTTCGACCTTGGTGCAGCCGATCGTGCCCGATGTTTTCGTGCGCGCCGCCCCCGATGGAACCTGGCTGGTGGAACTCAATTCGGACACGCTGCCGAGGGTTCTTATCGCCCAGAAGTATCATGCCCAGGTGTCGAAGACGGCGCGCAGCGACAAGGACAAGGCCTATCTTGCCGATTGCCTGCAGACCGCGACCTGGCTGGTGCGCGCGCTCGATCAGCGTGCCAAGACCATCCTCAAGGTTTCGAGCGAGATCGTGCGTCAGCAGGACGGCTTCTTTGCCAAGGGCGTGCAGCACTTAAGGCCGCTCAATCTGAAGACCGTCGCCGATGCCATCGGCATGCATGAGTCGACGGTGTCGCGCGTAACCGCGAACAAATATATGGCGACCAGCCGCGGTATTTTTGAATTGAAATACTTCTTCACGTCGTCGATCGCATCCGCCGATGGCGGTGAAGCGCATTCGGCGGAAGCCGTGCGTCATCGCATCCGCACATTGATTGATGCAGAATGTCCCAGTGACGTTTTGTCCGACGATACCATTGTCGAGAAGCTGCGTGGCGCCGGCATCGATATTGCGCGCCGCACCGTCGCCAAATACCGCGAAGCCATGCGCATTCCGTCGTCAGTGCAGCGCCGGCGCGAGAAACTCGCCGCTAACGCGTGATCGGCGCCGCTACGTGATCGGCGAGCGGGCAAAAACATTAACGTTGCGTACACGCCGAAAGTTGCACGCACGGGCATTGACCTTCGGAACGATTCCCACATGATATGATTGAGGCTGCTGGGATCGAGACCGGCACTGCCCGGCGCCGGTCGACGGAGCTTGAGAAGTCCCAAGAAGACCAAAGACAAGGAGGCCACGTCTATGCCTTTACGCGTCTCGGGGAAGAACATCAGCATCGGCACGTCGCTGCAACAGCGCATCACGGACAGGGTCGAGGAAGCGACCGCCAAATATTTTCGCGGCGGTTATTCCGGCCACGCCACCGTCGGCCGTGACGGCTTCGGCTTTCGAACGGAATGCGTCTTGCATCTGGACTCCGGGGCCTCGCTCGAAGCGCGTGGAGAGGCCGTCGATGCGTATGGAAGCGCCGATGAAGCGGCGACCAATATCGAGAAAAGACTGCGCCGCTATAAGCGCCGGCGAAAGGACAATCAGGCCCGCCGTGGCGGCTGACGTGTCATACAATTTCACAATTGGAAGTGATTCCAATTACTTGTGGGCCATTGACGGCGCCCGACGCGCCTCCTATGGTCCGCCGCCTTCACCCCTCAGACAACCCGAACAAACGCTCGCCGCCATTTCCGTCATCCGGACATGACCATGACGCTTACCGATATAGTAGCGCCGGCCGCGATCATTCCGGCGCTCAAGGCCAACGGCAAGAAGCAGGCGCTGCAGGAACTTGCAGCGCGTGCCGCCGAACTGACGGGGCAGAGCGAGCGCGCGATCTTCGAGATCCTGCTGCAGCGTGAGAAGCTCGGCTCGACCGCGGTCGGCAACGGTATCGCCATTCCGCATGGCAAGCTGCCGAAGCTTGGGCGTCTGTTTGGATTGTTCGCGCGGCTGGAGCGGCCGATCGATTTCGAAGCGCTCGACTCGCAGCCGGTCGATCTGATCTTCCTGCTGCTGGCGCCGGAAGCCGCGGGCGCTGATCACTTGAAGGCGCTGGCGCGCGTGGCGCGTTTGTTGCGCGATCCGGAGATCGCGCGAAAGCTGCGCGAGTCGACCGGCACCGACGCGCTATACGCCGTGCTGGCGATGCCGCAGAGCAGCGCGGCTTAGACTTCTAATTTCGCATAACGTCGTCATGTGCGGGCTTGACCCGGCCATCTCGCTTAGGAGGGCACAATGCGCCCCTAAACGAGATCACCGGGTCACGGCGCGACCCGC
>JAEZEY010000302.1 GCA_023432845.1 Pseudomonadota bacterium | reverse complement strand
CGGCGCGCGCCGCCATGCCAGCAGGATGGAGCCGACGGCGCCGACCGACGCCGCCTCGGTCGGCGTCGCGATGCCGAACAGGATGGAGCCGAGCACGGCGACGATGAGCACGACCGGCGCCAGCAAGACCTCGAGCAGGCTGCCCCTCGGCGCTTCGCCGGCCGGGGCCGCCGGCGCACTCGCCGGCTTCAGCCAAGCGATGATCGCGACATAGGCGAGATAGAGCGCGACCAGCAGCAGGCTCGGCCCCAGCGCGCCGGCGAAAAGGTCGCCGACGGAGACGACGGCCGGCGCGAACGAGCCCTTGGCCAGTTGCGCCGATTGGAAGGCGATGTTGATCTGGTCGCCGAGCAGGATCAGCACCGTCGAGGGCGGCACGATCTGCGCCAAAGTCGCCGACGCCGCGACGGTGCCTGACGCGAGGCGCGGATCGTAGCCGTGGCGCAGCATCGACGGCAGCATGATCAGGCCCATCGTCACCGCGGTGGCGCCGACGAGTCCGGTCGAGGCAGCGAGCAGCGCGCCGACCAGCACCACCGCATAGCCGAGGCCGCCGCGCAGCGGACCGAACAGGCGGCCGACACGCTCGAGCAGTTCTTCGGCAATGCGCGAGCGCTCCAGCATCACGCCCATGAAGATGAACATCGGCAGCGCCAGCAGCACGTCGTTGGTCATGACGCCGTAAATGCGCTGCGGCAGCGCGCCGAGAATGGCGATGTTCATGAGACCGAGCGCATCGCCCAGCAGGGCAAAGGCGAGCGACGCGCCGGCAAGCGTCAGCGCCACCGGATAGCCGATCAGCAGCGCCGCAACGACCGCGACGACCAGCAGGATGGAGAATATTTCAGGAAGCGACATGCGGCTCCCCGGAGCGCAGCGCGGTCACGCTGCGGATCGCCTGCGCGATACCCTGCAGCGCCAGCATCAGAGCGAAGACGGGCAATAGCGACTTCAGCACGAAGACCAGCGGCAGGCCGCTCGCTTCCTGCGAGCGCTCCAGGATCGCCCAGGACCGCACCGCGAAGGGCACGGACAGCCACAGCAGCGCCAGCGCGAACGGCAAGAGCAGCAACAGCGTGCCAAGAAGATCGATCCAGGCGCGGGCGCGCGGCGAGGCATCCGCGTAGAAGACGTCGACGCGCACATGGCCGCCGCTGCGCAAGGTCCAGGCCGACGCCAGCAGAAAGAGTGCGGCGTGGCCGTAGGTGACGCTTTCGGTGACCCAGATCGAGCCGATGCCGAACAGGTAGCGCGCCACCACGAGCGCGAATTGCAGCAGCACGATGACCAGTGCCAGCCATGCCACACCGCGGCCAATAAACGCCGAGACGCTGTCGATTGTGTCCGCGATCCGGATCATGCTGCTATGATGACACAATAGCCTGCGCCGCGCGATGCGACCCCGGGATACTTTTGGAAGCGCTCTGAATGACGACCTCGGATAAAGATAAAGACCTGTTGCGGCTCGCTTTCGACGTCGCCGAACGCGCCATGGATAATGGCAATCACCCTTTCGGCGCCGTGCTGGCCGATGCCGACGGCGAGGTGCTGCTCGAGGTCGAAAACGGCTACCTGCCCGACGGCGACATGACCGGGCACGCGGAGCGCCTGCTCGCCACCATCGCCTGCAAGACCTTCGAGCCGGAAGAGCTTGCCGAGTGCACCATCTATTCCTCGGCCGAGCCCTGCGCGATGTGCGCGGGCGCCATCTACTTGGCCGGCATCGGCCGCGTCGTTTACGGGCTGTCCGAGGAGCGCCTCAAGACCATCACCGGCAACCATTCCGAGAATCCGACGCTGTCCCTGCCCTGCCGCACCGTGTTCGCCGCCGGCCAGCGCAAGGTCGAGGTCATCGGGCCCATGCTCGAGGACGAGGCCGCGGAACTCCACGAAGGCGTGTGGGAGTAGCTTTCGCGCCAGCCGGAGGCGCGTTAGAGTGCGGCCATGACACACGATCACGACCACCATCATCACGATCACGACCATTCCGAGCTGTCGGAGACCCAGCTGCGCGTGCGAGCGCTGGAGACGATCCTGACCGAGAAAGGCTACGTCGATCCCAAGGCGCTCGACGCGATTGTCGATATGTACGAAACCAAGATCGGCCCGCGCAACGGCGCCCGCGTCGTCGCCAAGGCCTGGACCGATCCGGCCTTCAGGCAGGCGTTGCTCGACGACGCCACCAAGGCCATCAATACGCTCGGCCATGTCAGCCGCACCGGCGATCATCTAATCGCGGTCGAGAACACGCCGCAGCGGCACAACATGGTCGTCTGCACCTTGTGCTCCTGCTATCCGTGGGAAATGCTCGGCCTGCCGCCGGTCTGGTACAAAGCCTCGCCCTATCGCTCGCGCGCCGTAAAGGACCCGCGCGGCGTGCTCGCCGATTTCGGCGTCACGTTGCCGAAGGACACCGAAATCCGCGTGTGGGATTCGACCGCCGAGACGCGCTTCATGGTGCTGCCGATGCGGCCCGCAGGCACCGAGGGCTGGAGCGAAGAGCAACTCGCCGAGCTCGTCACCCGCGATTCCATGATCGGCACCGGGCTGCCGAAGAATCCGGCGGAGCTGAAGTCATGAACGGGGTTCATGACATGGGCGGCATGGACGGCTTCGGAAAGGTCGAGCCCGAGGTCGATGAGCCGACCTTCCACGAAATGTGGGAAGGCCGCGTCATGGCCATGGTCCGCGCCATCGGCGCCAATGGCGGCCTCAATATCGACTCGCAGCGCTTCGCCCGCGAGTCGCTGCCGCCGGCAGTCTATCTCGCCAGTTCCTATTACAAGAAGTGGTTCCTCGCCTTCACGAACCAACTCATCGAGCGCAACCTGGTCGGCCCCGACGAACTCGAAGCCGGACATTCGCTGCGCCAGAGCCCGCCGCTGATGCGGGGCCCGTTTACGCTCGACGACGTCCAGCGCTGCGCGACGCGCGGTAACTTTGCCCGCGAGCCGCAAGGACCCGCCATCTTCAGACCGGGCGACCGCGTGCGCACGAAGAACATCAACCCGGTGACGCATACGCGGCTGCCGCGCTATGCACGCGGCCACACCGGCATCGTCGAGCGCATCAACGGCTGCCACGTTTTCCCCGACACCAATGCGCACGGCAAGGGCGACCATCCGCAATGGCTCTACACCGTGGTGTTCAACGCCCGCGATCTGTGGGGCGACGACGCCGATCCGGCGCTGAAGGTGTCGATCGAGGCCTTCGAGCCATACCTGGAGAAAGCCTGATGGACCGCGCCGGAGCATTGGTTGCCGCCCGCGAAGTGCCGGGCGTGCCGCAGGACGACGACGGCCCTGTGTTCAAGGAGCCGTGGCAGGCGCAGGCTTTCGCCATGGCTTTGGCGCTGCACGAGCGCGGCGTGTTCACCTGGCCGGAATGGGCGGCGACGTTGAGCGATGAAATCAAGCGCGCGCAGGCGGCGGGCGATCCCGACACCGGCGAGACCTATTACATGCACTGGCTGGCGGCGCTGGAGCGGCTGGTCGCCGAGAAAGGCGTCGCCTCGCGCGATACCCTGCATGAATATCGCCACGCCTGGGAGCACGCCTGCGATCGCACGCCGCATGGCAAGCCGATCGAACTAACGCCCGCCGATTTCCATCACTAGCGCGCGAACCAGTTCGGCCGCCGGCATTTCGCGCGCCCGCGTGATGCCGCGCCCCGCCCACAGCGAGATGTAATCCGGCAAACCCTTCTTGCCGGACTCGGTGCGCATCGGCCGGGTGAGATCGTTCTGCTGGCGGAACGGCAGCACCGGCACGCCGTCGCATTCGTCGATGAACAGGTTGCGCAGGCCGCGGGCGGCGCGGCCGGAATAGACGCGCGTGATGACGGTGGTGTCTTCGCGCTTGCGCAGCGCGGCGCGGTACGGCTCGGGAATGCCGCTCTCGGGGCACAAGAGAAACGCGGTGCCGAATTGCGCCGCCTGCGCGCCGGCATCGAAGGCGCGCTTAATGTCGGCGCCATCCATCAAACCGCCCGAGGCAAACACCGGCAGCTTCGTCGCCGCGGCGATTGCGCGGGTGAGTTCGAGCGTCGGCACCATCGACTCTTCGGCCGAGCGCAGAAACGTGCCGCGATGGGCGCCGGCTTCCTCGCCCTGCGCGACGATGGCATCGACGCCGGCGTCGGCGAGCGCCTTGCCCTCCTCCAAAGTCGTCGCGGTGCCGCAAGCCGGAATGCCGGCCTTGCGCAGTTGCGCCATCGCATCGGCGGACGGAATGCCGAAGGTGAAGGAGAACATTGCCGGTTTCGCTTCGATGACGGCAGCGAGCTGCTCGTCGAACGGCGATTGCGGATTGGGCGGCAGAACCGGCGGTGACAAACCGAGCCGCTCATGCGCCTTCGCCACCACCGCCAGCATCGGCGCGGCATCGACGACACGGTCAGGCTCGTAGCCGCCGGCGAACAGATTGAGTGCGAACGGCTTTGACGTTCGCGCGCGCAGGTCCTTCGCAGTGTCGAGGATTTGCTGCGGCGACAAATAAGCGGCGCCGAAGGAGCCGAGGCCGCCGGCGTTCGACACCGCGGCAACCAGCGCCGGGGATCCCGCCCCGCCGGCCATCGGCCCCAGCACGATCGGGTGTTCGACACCAAGGCTACGCAGAAACTCACCGGACATGAAGGCACTCCCTGTTTCGCGCGAAGATAATGGCGCGGCGCACAGCCTGCCATTCTCCTTCGGCGATGGCAGCCTCAAAAAGGCGCGAGGGTTTAATTGACCGGCGTCAAACCCCGATCATGCGCTCGCTCACCATGTAGCCGGTGAGCAGCAGCACGCCGAAGATAACGATGGCGAAGGCGGCCGCGGTTTCGATGCCGCGCAGCAGCAGAATGCCGCCGCCGGCCTTGGTCGCGGCAATCCTGCCGGCCAAGCTCCGCGCCGCGACCGCGAGCATGGCAATGGCGGAGACGGTGATGGCGGTGCCGAGGCCCATGACGAAGGTCGAGGCGATGCCGATCCAGAAGATGCCCTGCGCCAGCGCGAACACCAGAACGATGATCGCGCCCGAGCAGGGCCGCAGGCCGACGGCGACGACGGCGGCGAGACCGCGGCGCAGCCAGTGCTTGCCGGTCAGTTCGCTCGGCTCCGGCGCATGGGCATGGCCCCAGGCGTGGCCCTCGTCGTGATCATGATCGTGGTGATGCGGATGATCATGGGCATGCGCGTGATGGTAGTGATCATGGGCGCAGGCTTTCGAATGCACATGCGCATGACCATGGGCGTGCGCATGCGCCAATTTCGTTTCCTGCTGCGGCACCAATGCGCGCAGAAAGGCGCGGCCCTTCACCCACACCAGCCGCAAGCCGATCAGCACGATGAGACCGTAGCTGACGATCTCAATGACGCGCACGGTGTCGCCCATCACTTTCGATGTCGCGCCGAGCAGCACCGCAGCGATGCCGACAATGCCGACCGCGGTCACCGCCTGCAGCAGCGCGGAGATGAAGGACAGCGCGATGCCGCGCTTCCAGGTTTCTTTGTTGGCGACGAGATAGGACGAGATCACCGCCTTGCCGTGGCCGGGGCCGGCCGCGTGGAAGACGCCGTAGGCGAACGAAATCCCCATCAGGCCGATGGCCGCCGTGCCGTCGGCCTTGGCAGCGCGGATCGCGCCCGACAGCATGCGATAGAAGCGCGCCTGCTCGGTGAGGATC
>JAEZEY010000290.1 GCA_023432845.1 Pseudomonadota bacterium | reverse complement strand
CGTGCTGGCTTTCATTTTCGGGTTGACCTACTTCACACAAACGACGCTGTACCTCAATAACGAGAAGTTTAATGTGGAAAGCGAGCAGCCAGGGGAACGCAAGATTTATCGGGGCTCGTCGGGCTTGCCAATCGAGGTTCGGTATATGGACAGCGATCGCCAGGTCATCATTCAAAGCGATGTGTATACGATCGAGAAAAAATCCGACTCGGTGCATACATTAGCGTATGAGCTTGTATACCCGGAGGGTGAACGGTACAAGGTGACCGATCAGCACGGAATGCTGATGGCCTTCGATGAAACGGGCGAAATCGTGTTCAACATCGGCGTGTATATCAATGGAAACCGATTTATGGAGGAGGGAGAGCTCTTGTACTCTCCCACTACGATCGTTACCGCTGCGTACGAGCAGTATCAGCAGCCGCAGGGCAGCGCCGTGCTGTACGTGTTTGCCCTGCTGCTGTTCGCCTTCGGCTGGTGCACATTCCGCTATGAGCGGTTTCAGGAGGCGTTGTTCTGGCTGTCGCTCAAATGGCTATGGGTCAACGACCCTGAGCCGAGCGATTTCTACTATTTCATGACCAAAATCAGCGGATTCATCACTATGGGCGGAGCGGTGGTCCTGCTGTTTTATTCCTTATTGTTGTAAAAGGAGTTCGCCCTCACGTGCCGCAGAAGGTACGGTAAGGGAGCTCCGAAGGCGGTGGCGGCGCAGCGTAACGCTCCTGCTCCTTCGTATGCGCGTAAGGCGCGGCGAGCGCGGCCAGCAAGCTGTCCAGCGGGCCGGAATCTCCGACTTCTGCCGCCTGCAGCGCCTCCTCGACGAGATGGTTGCGCGGGATGACTGCCGGATTGCTGCTGCGCATAATTTGCTGTGTATCCTCCGGCGATTGCCGCTCCAGCCGCTCGCCCCACCGCTCGTGCCAATGGGCGAATTCCGAGCTGCCCGACATCGGCAGATCGTTCAGGCGGCCAAACGTCAGCGCGACAAACGTATTTGTATAATCGGCTTTATGCTTTTGCATCATCCGAAGCAAATCCTCGACGAGCTCTTCATCCTGCGGGCGCTCATCGCTCATCCCAAGCTTTCCGCGCATGCCGGACAGCCAGTGCGCGCGATGCAGGTCGGCGAATTCCGCCAGCGCCTCATTCGCCAGATCGACCGCCTTCTCGGCATCGTCGTGAATAAGCGGCAGCACACTTTCCGCGAAACGCGCCAAATTCCACAGAAAAATATGCGGCTGATTGCCGTACGCATACCTGCCCTGCGCATCGATCGAGCTGAACACCGTTTCGGGATCATACGCATCCATAAAGGCGCACGGTCCGTAATCGATCGTTTCTCCGCTGATCGCCATGTTGTCCGTATTCATGACGCCATGTATAAAGCCGACAAGCTGCCATTCCGCCACGAGCGCGGCCTGACGCCTGCCAACCTCCTGCAGCAGACGCAAGCCAACTGCTTCATCGTCTGCCGCATGCGGATAATGGCGACGCAGCGCATATTCCGCCAGCGCTCGCAGCTCATCGGTCGCCCCGCGCGCCGCCGCATACTGAAACGTGCCGACACGCAGGTGGCTCGCCGCTACACGGGTCAGCACAGCGCCGGGCAGCATCGTCTCGCGCCGGATATACTCGCCTGTCGCCGCTACAGCAAGACTGCGGGTCGTCGGTATGCCCAACGCATACATGCCCTCGCTAATGATATATTCGCGCAGCATCGGCCCAAGCGCCGCCCGGCCATCGCCGCCGCGCGAATACGGCGTCCGGCCCGAGCCTTTAAGCTGAATATCCACTCGCTCCCCCGACGGCGCCACATGCTCGCCGAGCAGCAGCGCGCGCCCATCGCCGAGCATCGTAAAATGGCCGAACTGATGGCCGGCATACGCCTGAGCGATCGGCTCGGCGCCCTCCGGCGCCAGATTGCCTGCGAATATCGCCGCGCCATTGTCGCTCTGCAAAGCGGACGCATTCAGACCAAGCTGCTCCGCCAACGGCTTGTTGAATACGACGAGCCGGGGCTCGCCGATCGGGTCAGGCTGCTGCCTTGAAAAAAACATTTCCGGCAACCGCGCATAGCTATTATCGAAGCGCCAGCCGGGCTTTATGTAGTCGTGGTGATCGCTCATCGAATCTTCCTTTCACCATTATGAGCTTATTATACCCTTTCCGGATGGAAATTTGCGACTGGACGGCAAAACCGCCCTTGCCGTGTATGCTCGCTCAAAACAATGAGGGCGCATACAAGCTCGGGCGGTTTGTTAAGTAAGTTGAATGCTTATGTAGTCAGCTTGACAAGTCGTTGGTAGATTTCTTTTTTCCACTCGGGCCATGCATCAATAATGGATTTCACTTGATTATATACATCGGTCTGGCTACTGTTATCCTTGGGTTGCTTCATCCGAATCCCTCCATTTTTCATTAAAGATTCCCGTAGCTACAATTTCTTTTTCCAAATACGAAATCGGAACTAGCTGCGATCGGATATGTGCTTGTTCGGGAACCCAATCCGATACCTTTCCATCCTTCTCCTTCCTCGATTTATTAACACCCGAGCTCAATGTCATTGAAAAAAGCTCGAAGAATCTTCTTGGCCCTATTCCTACAAAAGGCTGAAAATATACTTTGTTTGATTGAGCAGGGTCAGCTGTTATTGAATCATCGTGAAATTCAAATGCTTTGCTTTTGGGATACGGTTCAATGTATACAACCTTTTTAATGCCTGCTGCTATAATATGCTTCGCGCAATTATGACACGGAAACGTAGTACAGTAAATAACCGCATCTCTCGTGGATACATGGTTTCTGGCGCACATTAATAACGCTTCCATTTCAGCATGTACAACGCGCCCGTATTCGGTAATATCCTTTATTCTGCTACTATTTTTTAATGTTTCAATTTGGGAATCATCCAGCTGTAGCAATTTTGAAATATCAGCGATAATTTTCGCTTGTTCAATTTTGTTGGAATCTCCCCCTCTAATATAATCCCTTCCCTTTGGAGAATCTATAATAGAATTGGAGCCAACATCAAATATGGGCCAATACAAGCCGCCGCCAAACTTCGGAGTATCATTTGCCCCAGAGGCAATGATTTCTTCGTTTCTCGCAATGACAGCACCAACCTGTCGAGATAGGTCAGCCGAGCGCAATGCAGAAATAAAAGCTTTAAACATTGCAAATTCGTCAAAAGTAGGAGTTAAATGCGGGTGTCCGAACATAAGATCTAAAATGCGCCATACGCTTTTTTCCACCTGATGATGATCGCGCTCCAAATGTATGAAGAAGTCAGCCATTTGAAACGTGTCTCGTGTTTGCTGACCGTGACCTTCCGCCTCGTTCATATCTCTCTTGATTAATCGTTTGGCATCCTGTTGCCCCATCCTCTTGTTATCTGTTAAATATTCCATTCTACTCTTTTCATCGGAGTGAATGCCGAATAAATAAAACCCCGACCCATAAATTTCTCTTAGTCGCTCGACCTCTTTTGGATGCTTTA
>JAEZEY010000263.1 GCA_023432845.1 Pseudomonadota bacterium | reverse complement strand
ATCGACGTTAAAGAGCCCCCGGCGAAAGCCGGGGGTTTCTTTTTGTTGCAATGGCAACAGTCGCTGGAGTGTCAGTTTGATCCGCCGCCGCGTCGCGCGTCGCAGCGTCCGACGAAAGCGGCGATCCGGCCGATGACATCGTCTTCGGCCAGTAATGGCGCGTGACCCTGATCGGGCACGACCAGCGTTTCCAGGTCGGGATGGCGCTGACCCATCTCGTTGACGGTGGCGACCGATAACAGATCGGAATTCGCACCGCGGATCGCCATAACCGGCACCGGCTTCAGCGCCTCAAATTGCGGCCACAGATCCGGCAACCGCTTTTCAGGGTCGAAGTCTTCGAGCGCCCGGGCGAGCGCGACGTCGTAGTCGGCGACGAGGACGCCGTCCTTTTCCTTATAGGTCCGGTATGCGCTCCTGAGCCAGTCGTCGTGCCCGAGTTTCGGAAACTGCGCGCCGAACAGCCGCGCCAGAATGCGGGCGGCGTCATCGTAGCTCGCCGGTGTCGGCAGCTTGCCGACATAACCCTTGATGCGCACGAGCCCTTCTGGCTCCAGAACCGGGCCGATATCGTTGAGCACGGCGCCCGCGATTGCCGCCGGGCGCACCGCCGCCATCAACATGGTGAGAATGCCGCCGCGCGAGGTCCCGACGAACACGGCCGGCTCACAGGCCAGCGCCGCGAGTACCGTCATGACATCGCCAAGCTCCACGGGGAGCGAATACTTGGCCGGGTCGGGATCGTAATCGGAGCGACCGCGGCCGCGATAATCGAGAGCGACAACGCGCCGGCCTTCGGCCGCCAGCGCTTCGGCCAGTGTTTCGAAATCGGCCGTCGTGCGCGCGAGGCCAGGCAGGCAGATGACGGGCAGGGCACCGGCGTCACGCGCGGCGTAGTCGCGAACGTGAAGCTTGATGCCGTCGGACGCCGTGACGAAACGGGAAATGGACCTGTCGCTCATGGGACATCGAACCTAGCCCGGCGGCGCCTTACCGCAACAGTGGGTCTAGCGCGGCGCGCCGCGGCGGATATCGGCCTCGATCACCAGCTTGTTGCCGCCGCCGAAGCGGGCGCGATAGACCTGCAGGTTCTCCATGATGCGCTGGACGTAATTGCGGGTCTCGGCGATCGGAATGCGCTCGCACCAGTCGACCGGATCGACATTCGGGTCGCGCGGATCGCCATAGGCGGCGACCCACTGCCGCACCCGGCCGCGCCCGGCGTTATAGCCCGCGAAGGTCATTATGTAGGAGCCATCGTAGGTCGACAGCAGCATCGACAGCTCGGCCGCGCCCATCTGCATATTGTAGACAGGATCGGACAGCAGGCGGTTCTTGTTGTAGACGTATTTGAAGCGCTTGGACGTATCCTTCGCCGCGATCGGCGTCACCTGCATGAAGCCCATGGCCTTGGCCGGCGACACGACCTTCTGGTTGAAGTGGCTTTCCTGCCGGGCGATCGAATAGACCAGCGCGTCTTCGACCGGCGGCGCGATCGGTTGATAGTCGGGCAGCCCGGCGGTGGGAAACGCGTAATAGTCGAGCGGCAGACCGCGGCCGAGTGCGCCCTTGCCCAACAGCAGCATGGCGCGTGGGTCTTTGTATTTGGCCGCGACTTCACCCAGCATGGCCATGCCGGCCAGGTCCGTGGCGCTCTGACCGAGTTCCGCATAAATCGACGCGATCATGTCGCGGTCGTCGAGCGCATAGAGCAGTTCCACCGCGCGCACCACTTCGGTATTGGCAAGAAGATTGCGCTGCTGCGTGGTGAAATCGGGAGGGCCCACGAGGCCGAGATCGGGCAGACCGAGCCGGGCGCGGGCGAGCTGGCCGTAGTAGGTCGCGCTGTGTTGCGCGGCCTCCGTGTAGTACGTGCGCGCCTGGGTGCGCTGGCCCATGGCCTCGGCGGCGCGGCCCTGCCAGTAGCCGCCGCGCGACAGGGCGTGCGGATTGGTGCCGGCACCGCGGTTGATCTCGGCGAAATGCGCCGCCGCTGTCTTCGGATCGTGCAGGAAACGCAGCGCGATCCATCCGGCGGTGAAGTGCTTGTCGACTCGGTAGTTGGTCTGCGTTGGCGTCGCCGCGTCGCGGGCAACACGGTAGGCGGTCTGCGCATCCTTGTTGTCGAGCAGGTCGCGCACCAGAATTCGGCGCTCCTGCCACCACTCGTTAACATCGACGAGCGCAGCGGGGTTTTTCGGTGCCGTTAGGACGAGCCTGCCGGCCTCTTCGGGCTTGCCGTTCTTCCGTAGCCACTGGGCGCGAGCAAAGATGTAGCCCGCATCGCGATGCAGCGCCGCGGGCACGGCGTCGAGCAGCGCCTTGGCGTTCTTGGCGCGTTTGATGACCGCGGTCCAGGCCTTGGCGATCTGGAGATGGCCGCCGCCGGCGCGTTCGGCGGCGCGCATGCCGCCTTCCGTGTCGTCGTTGTAAAAGCGGTCGTCCATGCGGACCTTGTGGTCCTCGCTGCTCAGCAACGCACCGAACATATCGAGCACCTTGCGCTCGACGTCGGCGCTGGCGTCCTGTGTGCGCCAGGCGGTGCGCACGAGCTGCTGAGCGGCGG
>JAEZEY010000193.1 GCA_023432845.1 Pseudomonadota bacterium | reverse complement strand
GCCTTCGACACACCGACCAGCGCCGGGCGCAGCACGCGCTCGCCGATCATGTAGCCGGACTGGATCACCTGCGCGACGTGACCGGGGGGCACATCGGCGGTCGGCACTTCGAACATGGCCTGATGCTTATTGGGATCGAACTTCTCGCCCTGCGGCGTGAACTGCTTGACGCCGTTCTTCTCCAGCGACTTCTGCAGCTCGCGCTCGGTGAGCTCGACACCTTCGAGAACGCTCTTCACCGCCGCATCCGCGGTATCGCGGGCTTCCGCGGTCAGCGTCGCGAGCGCGCGATTGATGTTGTCGGCCACGCTGAGAACGTCACGGGCGAAAACGGCGATGCCATAGGCGCGCGCGTCGGCGACTTCGCGCTCGGTGCGGCGGCGCAGGTTCTCCATCTCCGCCAGCGTGCGCAGCAGCTTGTCCTTGTACTCGGCCGCTTCGCTTTGGGCGGCGGCGAGCGGATCGCCCTGTCCGTCGTCCGGGTCGTCCGGCATCACATAGGGCTTCGGATTGGCAGGATCCGGCGTCTGCTGAGCCGTGGCGTCCGACTTGTCGTTCTCAGCCTTACGCGCGGTCGGGTCCGTCATCGTGATCGATCCAATTCATGCTGATGGGAGATTTGCCCCGCATATCGGGGGTGCAGTCTCAAAAATCAAGCTTTTCAGCCCCGAAATGGGGGAAAAATCCTTAAACTTCGCGCATTTAATGGCCGGAGCCGGACAGGAGCCGGCTCACGACGCGTGCCGTGTAATCGACCATCGGAATGATGCGCGCATAGTTGAGGCGGGTCGGGCCGATGACACCGATGACACCCACAATACGCCCGGCGCTATCGCGGTAGGGCGCCACGATGGTCGAGGAGCCGGACAGCGAAAACAGCTTGTTTTCCGAGCCAATGAAGATGCGCACGCCGTCGCCGCTTTCGGCACGGCCGAGCAGATCGATGACGCCGCGCTGCGTCTCCAGCGCGTCGAACAGCGAGCGCACGCGTTCGAGGTCTTCGAGCGCATGCAGATCCTCGAGCAGATTGGCATGGCCACGCACGATGAGCTGGCGCTCATCGGTGTCGCCGCCCGACCAGCTCGCCAGTCCCGCCGCGATGATCTTCTGCGTGAGCTGATCGAGCTCCGCCTGACCTTGCGCCATGGTCGCTTCGATTTCCGCACGCAGTTCGGACAAGGTCTTGCCGCGCAAATGCGCGTTGAGAAAATTGCCGGCTTCGGTCAGCGCCGACGTCGGCAGACCAGCGGGAACGTTGAGCACGCGATTTTCCACCTGCCCGTCCTCGCCGACCAGCACGGCGAGCGCCCGCTCCGGTTCGAGCCGCACGAACTCGATGTGCTTGAGACGCGTGTTCGCCTTTGCGGTCAGCACGACGCCGGCCGAGCGCGTCAGCCCCGACAGCATTTGCGAGGCTTCGGTCAGTACCGCCTCGACCGACTTGCCGCTGCCGGCACCGACGACCTGCGCCTCGATGTTGCGGCGGTTCTCTTCGGTGAGATCGCCGACCTGCATCAGCGCATCGACGAAAAAGCGCAGGCCGAGTTCCGTCGGCAGCCGGCCTGCCGAGGTATGCGGCGCGAAGACGAGACCGAGATGTTCCAGATCCGACATCACGTTGCGCACCGAGGCCGGCGACAAGGTGATCGGCAGGATGCGCGACAGGTTCCGCGAGCCGACCGGCTCGCCGGTGGTCAGGTAGCTCTCGACGATCGAGCGGAAAATCTCGCGCGAGCGCTCGTTCAGCGCGGCCAGGCTGACCTGAGAAGAACCGATCGGGACGTCGTGCGAAGCCAATTGTTCGAACCCCTTACCTTGCTACGCCTCAAGAATGACGCTCAAGCCGGACTTGTTCAAGCGGGCCATATGGTTATGGTGTGCGGCATTCGCCAACACCTGAAAGGACCTTTTCGATGCGCCCGAGCCAGCGCCAGCCTGATGAAATGCGCGCCGTGTCGCTGGAACGAGGCGTGGTCAAATACGCCGAGGGCTCCTGCTTCGTGAAATTCGGCGAAACCCACGTGCTGGTGACCGCCAGCCTCGAGGAGCGCCTGCCGCCGTGGCTCAAAGGCCAGGGCAAGGGCTGGGTCACCGCCGAATACGGCATGCTGCCGCGTGCCACCCACAGTCGCACCCGGCGCGAAGCCGCCTCCGGCAAGCAGGGCGGCCGTACCGTCGAAATCCAGCGCCTGATCGGCCGCTCGGTGCGCACCATCGTGGATCTGCAGGCACTCGGCGAACGCCAGATCACCATCGACTGCGACGTCATCCAGGCCGATGGCGGCACCCGCACCGCCTCGATCACCGGCGCCTGGGTCGCGCTCGCCGATTGCCTTGCCTGGATGAAGGCGCGCGACATGTTCAAGACTGACGCCAAAGTGCTGCGCGATCACGTCGCCGCGGTGTCGTGCGGCGTGTTCCGGGGCACCGCCGTGCTCGATCTCGATTACGTCGAGGATTCGGAAGCCGATACCGACGCCAATTTCGTCATGACCGGCTCGGGCAACATCATCGAAGTGCAGGGCACCGCCGAAAAGGAGCCGTTCAGCGAAGAGCAGTTGCTCGCTCTTCTCGCGCTGGCGCGCAAGGGCACCGGCAAACTCATCGAACTGCAGAAGATGGCGGTGGATTGACTGTCTTCACCTCTCCCATTGGGAGAGGTCGGCGCGCGATAGCGCGTCGGGTGAGGGGTTACAAACTATCGATAGGCACTTGG
>JAEZEY010000172.1 GCA_023432845.1 Pseudomonadota bacterium | reverse complement strand
GCCTTCGGCCGCGCCCCGGAATGACGAATGGGGCCTAACCCCCTGAATCCTAACGCTTGTCCGGGGCGCATTTTGCCTTGCGGCCGCCATACCGCTAGGTTACGCCGCTTGCGCCCGGACCGGGGTGGGGCGGGTTTTGAAGGTGCGGGGAGCCATTCGTGGCCGATATTTTCAACGAAGTTGACGAGGAAGTCCGGCGCGAGCGCCTCAAGGCGTTCTGGGACCGCTACAGCATTTTCGTTATCGCCGCCGCGGTGCTCATTGTCGCCGGTATCGGCGGCTGGCGCGCCTACGAATATTACGTCGGCCAGAAGGCCGCCGCCGCCGGCGCGATCTTCGAGGAGGCCGTTGCCCTGAGCGAGCAAGGCAAGCACGCCGAGGCCGAGAAGACTTTCGCCAAGGTCGTCGCCGAGGCGCCGAAGGGCTATGCGGCGCTGGCCCGTTTCCGCGCCGCGGCCGAGATGGCGCAAGCCACTCCCGACAAGCCGGACCAGGCGGTGAATGCCTATAGTGCGATCTCGGCTGACGGTTCGCTGGGTCCGCTCTGGCAGGATCTCGCCGCGCTGCGCGCCGGGCTGCTGCTGGTCGATACCGCGCCCTTTGCCGATCTGCGCGCGAGGCTCGAGCCGATCACGGCGGCGGGCCGGCCTTATCGGCACAGTGCCCGTGAATTGCTGGCGCTGTCGGCTTTCCGCGCCAATGATGTCGCCGAAGCCAAACGCTATATCGATATGATGACCGCCGACGCAGAGACCCCGCCGGGCTCGCGCCAGCGCATCGAAGTGCTGTCGGCGCTCATTGCCGGCGAAGGCAAGGCTGCCGCCGAAAAGCCAGCCGCCGACAAGAAAGGTTGAGAATTTTGATGCGCCGTCTGCCACGCATCGCGTTGTTGTCCCTGCTGGTGCTCGCCGCGCCGGCCTTGTCCGGCTGCGCCAACTTCGATCCCGACAGCCTCGACATCTTCGGGCTCAACGAAAAGAAGAAGCTGCCCGGCGAGCGCAAGGACCTGTTCCCCGAGGGCGTGCCGGGCGTGAGCCAAGGCATTCCGCCCGAATACCGGATGGGCGCGCAGCAGCCGGCCGCCGATGCAGCGTCGGCGATTCCCGCCGAACCTCAGGCCGCCGCCCCGCAGCAGGCGGCACCCGCGCCCGTTCAGCAGGAAGCACCGAAGCCTAAACCGCGTACCGTCAGGCGCGCGGCGCCGAAGCCGGCCGCAACGACGACCGCGGCGCCGGTGACACCGGTTCAATCGCAGCCGGCCCCCGCGGCGCAGACGACGCAGCAGCAGGCACCAGCATCGGGCTGGCCGGCACCGGCGCAGGGCACGACCTCATCGTCGGGCAGCGCATGGCCAGCGCCGCAGCCGTCCGGTACGTTCCAGCGCTAGAGGCAGCGGCCATAGCGGACCGCGCGACGCGCGAAACGGCACATCATGACCTTCACCGTCGCCATTGTCGGCCGGCCCAATGTCGGCAAATCGACCCTGTTCAACCGGCTGGTCGGCCGCCGCGTCGCGCTGGTCGATGACCAGCCGGGCGTGACGCGCGACCGCCGCGAAGGCGAAGCGCGGCTCGGCGATCTCGATTTCACCGTGATCGACACCGCCGGTTTCGAGCAGGCCGGGGCGGAGACCTTGCCCGGCCGCATGCGGGCGCAGACCGAAACCGCGATCGCGCAGGCCGACGCCGTGTTCTTCGTCATGGATGCGCGCGCCGGCGTGCTGCCGGATGATCGTGCCTTTGCGGCGTTGGTGCGCAAATCCGGTAAGCCGGCGGTGCTGGTCGTCAACAAGATGGAAGGCCGGGCCGGTGAATCCGGCCGGCTGGAAGCCTATTCGCTGGGCCTCGGCGAGCCGATCCCGCTGTCGGCCGAGCACAATGAAGGTCTGCCCGATCTCTACGACGCCTTGCGCGAAGCCTTGCCGGAGAAGACCGCGGAGGCGATCGAGAAGGCCGACAACGACGGGGAGCATCCGATCCGCGTCGCCATTGTCGGTCGGCCCAATGCCGGCAAATCGACGCTCATCAATCGTCTGATCGGCGAGGAGCGGCTGCTGACCTCGCCGGAGGCCGGCACGACGCGCGATTCCATCGCTGTCGATCTCGACTGGCAGGGCCACCAGTTCCGCCTGCACGATACGGCCGGCTTGCGCCGCCGCTCGCGTATCGACGAGAAGATCGAGAAGCTGTCGGTCGGCGAGACGCTCAACGCCGTGCGCTTTGCCGAAGTCGTGGTCGTGCTGCTCGACGTCGACAACGCCTTCGAGGAGCAGGACCAGAAGATCGCCGACCTGATCGAGAGCGAAGGCCGGGCGGTGGTGGTCGCGGTCAACAAATGGGATCTCAAGACGCGCGCGCCGGGCGACATCTCGAAGCTGCGCGAACAGGCGCGCGAGAAGCTGAAGCAGTTGCCCGACGTGCCGCTGGTCGCGGTGTCGGCGCTGACCGGCGAGGGCCTCGACCGCCTGATGCAGGCGATTATCGATGCGCACGCCGTGTGGAACCGGCGCATCCCGACCAGCGCGCTCAATCGCTGGTTCGAGGACGCGACCTCCGCTCATCCGCCGCCCGCGGTGTCCGGCCGCAGGCTGCGGCTCAACTATATCACGCAGGTGACGTCGCGGCCGCCGACCTTCGTCGTGTTCTGCACGCGCGCCGATGCCGTGCCCGACGCCTACAAGCGCTATCTTGTCAATTCACTGCGCGAGGCGTTCGAACTGCCCGGCACGCCGATCCGGCTGATGCTGCGGGAGAAGGCCAATCCCTATGAGGGGAAGGCGAAAAGGAAGCATTGAGGGA
>JAEZEY010000114.1 GCA_023432845.1 Pseudomonadota bacterium | reverse complement strand
GCCTTCGGCGGCCTGCTCGCCGGCGTGTTCATGGGGCGCTCGGTGCAGACCTCGGCGCTGTGGGGCATCGTCGGGCTGCTCGGCGCGCACGCGCTCGTCACTCTGCGCTCGGGCAAGGACATCAAGGCGCTCGGCACCGTGGTGCTGGAATCGCTGGCCGATGCCGGGAAGGGCCTGGTGCTGATCGGAGTGCTGCTAATCGGCGCGCAGATCCTGGTCGCCATGATCAACATGACCGGCGCCGGCATCGCATTGTCCAATGTGATCGCCTCGATGGCCGGCGACTCGACGCTGATCCTCGCCGTGCTCGTCGCGCTGATCTGCCTCATCCTCGGCATGGGCATTCCGACCACCGCGGCCTATGTGCTGGTCGCGGCGGTGCTGGCGCCGGCGCTGATGAAGGCCGGCAGCGGCACGCTCGTGGCGCACATGTTCGTGTTCTACTTCGCCACCATCTCGGTAATCACGCCGCCCGTCTGCGTCGCCGTGTTCGTATCCGCCGGCATTGCCAAGACGCCCTGGCTGCCAGTCGGCATCGAGGCCTGCAAGATCGCGGCGGTGACCTATGTCGTGCCGTTCCTGTTCCTGCTCTATCCGGGCATGCTCGCGGCGGGCACGCCGTTGCAGATCGCGGACGCCGCCGTGTCCGGTATCCTGTTCGTCATCGCCTTCGCGCTTCTGTTCGGCGGCGCCCGCATCACCGGCTCGCGCGCACTCGACGTCGCCGTGACGATCGCGATGGCGGCGCTGGCGATTGCACCCTATCGCATCGGTCTCGCCGCCTCGGCGCTGGTCGGCGTAGGCCTGTTCTGGGCGTGGCGGCGCAACCGGACGCCTCAGGCGCTGGCGACGTCCTGAGGGCGTCGCCGTCATGGACAGCGCCGGGCGCGAATAGTATGACGCTGCCGGTTCGAACCGGCAGGCAGACTCAATGTCGAAACAGGAACAGCGCGCGGAGGCCGAGCGGTTGATGCGCGAGGCGATGGAGCGCAAGGGGCTTGCCGTCAAGCACGGCGATACCCGTATCGAGACCAAATGCGGCAAGTGCGGCGCCGTCAACAAGGTCTCCGCCAAGGTCGGCGAGACCCGCGTCACGTACAAGTGCAAGGACTGCGGTCACGAACAGCGGGCGATGTAGCCCGTCACGCCGTCTTGCCGATGCCGCCTTCAACCGGCAGCGGAACGGGCCGCCGCCCCTTCTCGATCTCCGAATTGAGTTCGGCGCCGACCAGCACCACGATCGCGGTCATCCATAGCCACATCATCAGGCCGATACCGGCACCGAGCGAACCGTAGGTCGCATCGTAGTTGGCGAAATTGCCGAGATACCAGGACAGCAGCGCCGAGCCTGAAAGCCAGGCCGAGGCGGCGAACACGCCGCCGGCGCTGAGGAATTGCCAGCGCGCCTGATCGTGGTTGGGCCCGAAGCGATAGAGTACCGCCAGCCCCAGCAAAACCGCGACGAACAAGAGAGGCCAGCGCAGCATCGGCAGCAACGTCGCGTCATAGCCATAGAGCGGCAGATAGGACAGCATCACCGGCACGATGACGATGGCGCCGAAGGCGAGCAGCAAGGCGACCAGTGCCGCCACGGTGAATGCCAGCGACACCAGATTGAGCCAGATGAACGAGCGTCGCTCCTTCACGCCATAGACGATGTTGAGCGCGTCGATTATCGCCTTCACGCCGGCATTGGCGCTCCAGATCGCTAAACCCAGACCGGTGAAGAACGTGAAGCTCAGATTGCCGGAGGTGCGGGAAACGATGCGTGTCACCTGCTCGGTGACGATCGAGAACGCCCCCGCCGGCATCAACGGCGTGACCAGATCGAGGTGGCCGCGAATGGTGGCAGCATCGGCGAACAACGCATAGCTCGACACCAGCGCTGTGATCGCGGGAAAAATGGCGAGCAGGCCGTAGAACACCACCCCGGCCGCCAGCGCCAGCAGACGGTCATCGCCCACCTGCTGCCAGGTTCGATAAAGGACGTCTTTCCAGAAAGCGAAGCCTTTGCGCGGGCGGGGCAAAGCCGCGGTCTCGCCGGTCTGACCGCGTTCGAGCGCGCGGGCCGCAACAACGATTGCCGCCAGAGCCAGAGCGGTCAGGAATATCGGCCGTGACCGGGGCGAATTGTCCATGCGGCCATCTGTGCCCATTACTGTGTGCCCTCCCGCTGCCGACGCGGGACCAACGGCATCGGGGCCACAAAGTTCGCCGGGCCGGGCCGCCCAAACGCGCCTAAGTACCTGTGGCCGGAAGGGTTCTTAAGGCTTCCCACCCCGCCGATTCTGGTCTAAGCACCCCCTCGCGGCTTGAAAGCCGCCCTCTTCGCAGAATTGCGCTTTCCGGCCGGCTGACCGGTTTCTTTCAGCCTGAAAGCGCGCGAAAGCGCGCCCTTTTTTTGTGCCCAGTTTCCGGGAGCCGATCCTTCCGCATGCCCAAACGCACTGACATCAAAACCGTGATGATCATCGGCGCCGGTCCGATCGTGATCGGCCAGGCCTGTGAATTCGATTACTCAGGCACGCAAGCCTGCAAGGCGCTGAAGGAAGAAGGCTACCGCGTCGTCCTGGTGAACTCGAACCCGGCGACGATCATGACCGATCCCGATCTGGCCGACGCGACCTATATCGAGCCGATCACGCCCGAGATCGTCGCCAAGATCATCGAGAAGGAGCGCAATGTCGTCCGCGGCGGCTTCGCGCTCCTGCCAACCATGGGCGGCCAGACCGCGCTCAACTGCGCCTTGTCGCTGCGCAAGATGGGCACGCTCGAGAAGTTCGACGTGCAGATGATCGGCGCCACCGCCGACGCCATCGACAAGGCCGAGGACCGCGAGCTGTTCCGCGAGGCCATGAACAAGATCGGCCTGCCGACGCCGCGCTCGCACCACGTCAAGACCTTGATCCAGGCGCTCGAAGCGCTGGAGGATATCGGCCTGCCCGCCATCATCCGCCCGTCCTTCACGCTCGGCGGCACCGGCGGCGGCATTGCCTACAACAAGGCCGAGTTCATCGAGATCGTCGAAGGCGGTATCGACGCTTCGCCGACTTCCGAGGTGCTGATCGAAGAGTCGATCCTCGGCTGGAAAGAATTCGAGATGGAAGTTGTCCGCGACAAGAAGGACAACTGCATCATCATCTGCTCGATCGAGAACATCGATCCGATGGGCGTGCACACCGGCGACTCGATGACGGTGGCGCCGGCGCTGACGCTCACCGACAAAGAATACCAGATCATGCGCGACGCCTCGATTGCGGTGCTGCGCGAGATCGGTGTCGAGACCGGCGGCTCCAACGTCCAGTTCGCCGTCAATCCGGAAGACGGCCGGCTCGTCGTCATCGAAATGAACCCACGCGTGTCGCGCTCGTCGGCGCTGGCATCGAAGGCGACCGGCTTCCCGATCGCCAAGGTCGCGGCCAAGCTCGCCGTCGGCTACACGCTCGATGAAATCGCCAACGACATCACCGGCGGCGCGACGCCGGCCTCGTTCGAGCCGACGATCGACTACGTCGTCACCAAGATCCCGCGCTTCGCCTTCGAAAAATTCCCTGGCGCCTCGAACGTACTGACGACGTCGATGAAGTCAGTCGGCGAAGCCATGGCCATCGGCCGTACCTTTCAAGAGAGCCTGCAGAAGGCGTTGCGCTCGCTGGAGACCGGGCTGACCGGCCTCGATGAGATCTGGATCGACGGCTACGACAAGGAAAAGGGCCTCGACGACGCCGACAACAAGGCCGCCATCCGCGCCGCCCTCGGCACGCCGACGCCGGACCGCCTCTTGAAGGTGGCGCAGGCCATGCGTCTCGGGGCCTCCGACGATCTCATCTACACGGCCTGCCGCATCGACCCGTGGTTCCTTCGTGAACTGCGCGGCATCGTCGAGGCCGAAGAGCAAGTCGCGGCCAAGGGCCTGCCGGCTACCGCCGGCGCGTTCCGCCGGCTCAAGGCGATGGGCTTCTCCGACAAGCGTCTCGGCAAGCTGACCGGCAAGAGCGACGACGATGTCAGCGCGGCGCGCCGCAAGCTGGACGTGCGCCCGGTCTACAAGCGCATCGATACCTGCGCCGCGGAGTTCGCGTCGCCGACCGCCTACATGTATTCGACCTACGAGACCGCCTTCGCCGGCCAGATGGCCAACGAGGCGCGGCCATCGGACAAGAAGAAGGTCGTCATTCTCGGCGGCGGCCCGAACCGCATCGGCCAGGGCATCGAGTTCGACTATTGCTGCTGCCACGCCTGCTTCGCGCTGAAGGACGCTGGCTACGAGACCATCATGGTCAACTGCAATCCGGAGACAGTGTCGACCGACTACGACACATCGGACCGGCTGTATTTCGAGCCGCTGACGCCGGAAGACGTGATCGAGATCATCGATACCGAGCGCTCGAAAGGCACGCTGCACGGTGTAATCGTGCAGTTCGGGGGGCAGACGCCGCTCAAGCTCGCCGGCGCGCTGGAGAAGGCGAAGGTGCCGATCCTCGGCACGTCGCCCGATGCCATCGACCTCGCCGAAGACCGCGACCGCTTCAAGCAGTTGATCGACAGGCTCAAGATCCGTCAGCCGGCCAACGGCATCGCCTCCTCGCTGACGGCCATGCGCGAGATTGCCGACAAGATCGGCTATCCGGTCGTGATCCGCCCGTCGAACGTGCTCGGCGGCCGCGGCATGGAGATCGTGCGGGACAGCGCGCATCTCGACCGCTATGTGCAGCGC
>JAEZEY010000082.1 GCA_023432845.1 Pseudomonadota bacterium | reverse complement strand
ATCCCGCATACCCTTTAGGCCGGTACCTGTGCTAGCCCACCAAAAATCCAACGCCATTACTGACGAGCTCCCATGTCCAGCCACCCGCGCCGCGTCACCCGCGCTCTGCTGTCGGTTTCCGACAAATCCGGCCTCATCGAATTCGCCAAGGCGCTGGCCGGCTTCGGCATCGAGCTGGTCTCGACCGGTGGCACGGCCAAGGCGCTCAAGGACGCCGGCCTGCGCGTCGCCGACGTGTCCGAGCTGACCGGCTTTCCCGAGATGATGGACGGCCGCGTCAAGACGCTGCACCCGAACGTCCATGGCGGCTTGCTCGCCATCCGCAATAACGCGGAGCACGCCGCGGCGATGAAGGCGCATAACATCAAGGCGATCGATCTGCTGGTCGTGAACCTCTATCCGTTCGAGGAAACGGTCGCCAAGGGCGCGGCCTACGACGATTGCATCGAGAACATCGACATTGGCGGCCCGGCCATGATCCGCGCCGCGGCGAAGAACCACGGCGACGTCGCCGTCGTCGTCGACACCACCGATTACGGCCTGGTGCTCGAAGAGCTCACCATGCACAGCGGCATGACGACTTACGAGACGCGGCAGAAACTCGCCGCCAAGGCCTATGCGCGCACCGCCGCCTATGACGCCGCCATCTCCAACTGGTTCGCCGCCACGCTGAACAACGACGCGCCCGACTACCGCGCCTTCGGCGGCAAGCTGGCGCAATCGCTGCGCTATGGCGAAAACCCGCACCAGACGGCGGCCTTCTATCGCACGCCGAATGTGCGCGCCGGTGTCGCCACGGCGCGACAGGTGCAGGGCAAGGAACTTTCGTACAACAACATCAATGACACGGACGCGGCTTACGAAGCGATCGCCGAGTTCGATCCCAGGCGCGCGGCGGCCTGCGTCATCGTCAAGCACGCCAATCCCTGCGGCGTCGCCGAGGGCGCATCACTGCTCGATGCCTACAAGAAGGCACTCGCCTGCGACTCGACTTCGGCGTTCGGCGGCATTGTCGCGCTCAATCGTCCGCTTGATGCCGAAGCGGCCAAGGCCATCACCGAGATCTTCACCGAAGTGATCATCGCGCCCGACGCGAGCGAGGAAGCCATCGCCATCGTCGCGGCGAAGAAGAATTTGCGGCTGCTGCTCGCCGGCGGCGTACCCGATCCGCGCGAGAAGGGCCTGCTGGTGAAATCGGTGGCCGGCGGCCTGCTGGTGCAGTCGCGCGATGCCGCCGTCGTCGATGACATGGAATTGAAGGTCGTCACCAAGCGCGCACCGACCGCTGCCGAACTCAACGACCTGCGCTTCGCCTTCCGCGTCGCCAAGCACGTCAAGTCGAACACCATCATCTACGCCAAGGACCTCGCCACTGTCGGCATCGGCGCCGGGCAGATGAGTCGCGTCGACTCGGCGCGCATCGCCGCGCGCAAGGCGGAAGATGCCGCCAAGGAACTCAAGCTGTCAGCGCCGCTGACCAAGGGCTCGGTGGTGGCGTCGGATGCGTTCTTCCCGTTCGCCGACGGCCTCCTCGTCGCCATCGAAGCCGGCGCCACCGCGGTGATCCAGCCCGGCGGCTCGATGCGCGATGCCGAGGTGATCAAGGCCGCCGACGACCATGGCATCGCCATGGTGTTTACCGGCACGCGGCATTTCAAGCATTAACGCACGTCACCCTCCCCTGGAGGGGGGGTGAAGAAAAGTCACTCCCGCGCCAGATCGCCGAGCAAACTCGCCGCCACGCTGAGCTTCGATAGCGTCAATCCCGAACCGGCAATCTCGTGGATCGCGGCGCGGATGCGCTCGACCTCCTGCTTGCGCGGCTTGAGCCATTCTTCAACGGCTTCGGCGCCCGCAAGTCCTTTGGAGCCTTGACCGTTGCCGATCATGGCCGCGGTCAAACGCCGCTCGGCATCGCCGATCTGATCGACGGCGCGGTCGAGCGCGAGACGATCGAAATAATCCGAAACGACAATACCCGGCAGCGCATTCGCCAGGCGATCGAGCTGGAAGAAGGCTTCGGTGGCGAAGTATGTCGCCGTGACTTCCGCGATCGGCTTCTTCGCGCGGTCGGCCACCATGATGATATCCGGCGCCGCCTTGGTCAGCGCCAGATTGGCGATGCGGCGCGCGATCCCGTCGGGTACACCATCGCGCGTCAGCTGCGCGATGTGGGCATCGCGCGCCGTCGCCGCGGCCTTTGGCAAGCAGCTATCGAGCGCCTCTTCGACCTTGATGATGCCGTCGCGATAATGCGCGACGATGGCTTCCAGCCCCTCCTTGAGATCGACATTGCGCAGGAACCAGACCAGCCGGTCGAGCAGCAGGTCCTGCACGGCAGCATAAAGCGACAGTTGCATGTCGCCGGACACCTTGTTGTCGAGCGTGTCGATTTCGCCGTTGAGGCCGATCAGGTCGTAGCTGTTGCGCACGGCGGCGAAGGCGGCGGCGATCTGCGCCGGTGCGGCGCCGGTCTGGTCGGCGATGCGCACGATCAGGGTCGCGCCGCCGCGGTTGATCATCGAGTTGGTCAGCTGCGTGGCGATGATCTCGCGGCGCAGCCGGTGCGACTGCAGCGCCTCCGGATAGCGCTCCGTCATCTCCTTGGGAAAATAGCGATTGATCTCGCGGCCGAGGAACGGATCGTCCGGCACATCCGAATCGAGCAGCACCGAATAGAGCGTCAGCTTGGCGTAAGCGAGCAGCACCGCCAGCTCCGGCCGCGTCAGCGGCAGATTACGCTTGCGCCGGTCGGCGAGCGCGACCTCGTCGGGGAGATATTCCACCGCGCGGTCGAGCAGGCCCTGCTGCTCGAGGGTCTGCATCAGGCGCTGCTGGAAGCCGAAGTCTTCCAGGCCGCGCCGGTGCGCCAGCGACAGCGCCAAGGTCTGCTGATAGTTGTTGCGCAGCACCAGCCGCGCCACCTCGTTTGTCATCTCGGCGAGCTCGGCATTGCGTTTGTCGAGCGTCAGCCGGCCGGCGCGCACCGGCTCGGCATAGGCGATTTTGATATTGACCTCGACGTCCGAGGTGTTGACGCCGGCCGAGTTGTCGATGGCGTCGGTGTTGAGCCGCACGCCGTTGAGCGCCGCCTCGATGCGGCCGCGCTGCGTCATGCCGAGATTGGCGCCCTCGCCGACCACCCTGACCCGAAGGTCGGCGCCGGCGATGCGGATGGCGTCATTGGCGCGATCGCCGACGGCCTCATCGTTCTCGGTCGAGGCGCGCACATAAGTGCCGATGCCGCCGAAGAACAACAGATCGGCCCTGGCCTTCAGGATCGCCTGCATCAATTGCTGCGGGGTCACTTTTTCAGCGACGCCGAGCAGCTTCTGCGCCTCGTCCGACAGCCGGATTTCCTTGGACGCGCGCGGATAGATGCCGCCGCCCTTCGACAGCAGCGCCTTGTCGTAGTCCTGCCAACTCGAGCGCGGCAGTTCGAAAAGGCGCTTGCGCTCGGCGAAGCTCTTCTTCGGGTCCGGATCGGGATCGATGAAGATGTCGCGGTGGTCGAAAGCCGCGACCAGCCTGATCGTATCCTCGCGCAGCATGCCGTTGCCGAACACGTCGCCCGACATGTCGCCGACGCCGACCACGGTGAACGGCGTGTCGTGGATGTTGATGTCCATCTCGCGGAAGTGCCGCTTCACCGACTCCCACGCGCCGCGCGCGGTGATGCCCATCGCCTTGTGG
>JAEZEY010000017.1 GCA_023432845.1 Pseudomonadota bacterium | reverse complement strand
GCCGTTTCATTGTCATTCGATGCAGAAAGCTTACGCCGCCTTCTGCGTGCCGCCGCCGACGAGGTCGAAGCGGTCGGCGTTCATCACCTTGGTCCAGGCGGCAACGAAGTCCTTGACGAACTTCTCTTTGGAGTCGGTGCAGCCATAGACTTCGGCGAAGGCGCGCAGTTGCGAGTGCGAGCCGAAGATCAGGTCGACATTGGTCGCCGTCCACTTCAGTTCGCCCGTCTTGCGATCCTTGCCTTCATAGACGTCGCCGTCCTTGTGCGACCACACCGTGTCCATGGTGAGGAGGTTGAGGAAGAAGTCGTTGGTCAGCTTGCCCGGCGTCTTGGTGAGAACGCCGTGCTTGGAGTTCTGCACATTGGCGCCGAGCACGCGCAGGCCGCCGATGAGCGCGGTCATTTCCGGACCGGTGAGCGTCAAGAGCTGCGCCTTGTCGATCAGGGCTTCCTGCGGCGACATGAACTGAAGCTTCTTGGCGTTGACGTAGTTGCGGAAGCCATCGGCTCGCGGCTCAAGCGGCGCGAAGGATGGCACGTCGGTCTGCTCCTGCGATGCATCGGTGCGGCCCGGTGCGAACGGCACCTTCACATCGACGCCGGCATCCTTCGCCGCCTTCTCGATCGCGGCGACACCGCCGAGCACGATGAGGTCGGCGAGCGACACCTTCTTGGCCGATTCCTTCTGGATGCTTTCCAGAGTCTTCAGCACCTTGGCGAGTTCGGGCGGGTTGTTGACGTCCCAGTCCTTCTGCGGCGCCAGGCGAATGCGGGCACCGTTGGCGCCGCCACGCTTGTCGGAGCCGCGGAAGGTCGAGGCCGAAGCCCAAGCCGTCGAGACGAGTTGCGATACGGTCAGACCCGAGGCGAGGATCTTCGCCTTGAGGTCGGCGATGTCCTTGTCGCCAAGGACCTCACCCGTCGGCGCCGGGAGCGGATCCTGCCAGATCAGCTCTTCCTTCGGCACCAGCGGACCGAGATAGCGGACGCGCGGACCCATGTCGCGGTGCGTGAGCTTGAACCATGCGCGGGCAAAGGCGTCCGCGAACTGATCCGGGTTCTCCATGAAGCGTCGCGAGATCTTCTCGTAGATCGGATCAAAGCGCAGCGCCAGGTCGGTCGTCAGCATCTTCGGCACGTGCTTCTTGTTCGGGTCGAAGGCGTCAGGGATCGTGGCGCCCGCGCCTTTGGCGCGCCACTGCTTGGCACCGGCCGGGCTTGTCTCCAGCTCCCATTCATAGCCGAACAGATTCCAGAAGAAGTTGTTGCTCCACTTCGTCGGTGTCGTGGTCCAGGTGACTTCCGGACCGCCGGTGATTGTGTCGGCCCCGAATCCTGTGCCGTGCTTGCTCTTCCAGCCGAGGCCCTGGTCTTCGAGCGCTCCGCTTTCCGGGTCGGGGCCGATCAGCGACGGGTCACCCGCGCCGTGGGTCTTGCCGAAGGTGTGCCCGCCGGCGATCAGCGCGACGGTTTCCTCGTCGTTCATGGCCATGCGGAAGAAGGTTTCCCGGATGTCCTTTGCGGAGGCGATTGGATCGGGGTTGCCATTGGGGCCTTCAGGGTTGACGTAAATGAGGCCCATCTGCACGGCGCCGAGCGGTTCGGCGAGCTGGCGTTCGCCGGAATAGCGCTCGTCACCCAGCCACGAACCTTCCGGACCCCAGAACAGCTCTTCCGGCTCCCACACGTCGGCGCGGCCGCCGGCGAAACCGATCGTCTTGAAGCCCATCGATTCCAGCGCGGCGTTGCCGGCAAGGATCATCAGATCGGCCCACGAGATCTTGCGGCCGTATTTCTGCTTGATCGGCCACAGCAGTCGTCGGGCCTTGTCGAGGTTGGCGTTATCCGGCCACGAATTGAGCGGCGCGAAGCGCTGCTGACCAGCCCCGGCGCCGCCGCGGCCGTCGGTGATGCGATAGGTGCCGGCCGAGTGCCAGGCCATGCGGACCATCAGGCCGCCGTAGTGGCCGAAATCGGCGGGCCACCAATCCTGACTGTCGGTCATGAGTTTCTTCAGGTCGGCGATGACGGCGTCGATGTCGAGGCTCTTGAATTCCTTGGCGTAGTCAAAGCCGGCCCCCATCGGGTCGGACAGCTTTGAATTGCGATGCAGGATCGATACATCCAGCGCGTCCGGCCACCAGTCGCGGTTTTTGCGGCTACGGCTCCCGGTGAAGGGGCACTTGCCCTCGGTCTTGGCGTCCATGCGTCTCTCCGATTTTGGTTCGCGGGGGCGCTCGTACGCGCCCATTATAACTTTCGGCTATTTTGGCGCACCATAAGGGCGCTTCATGGCGTTGTATTGAACGGTTCCAATCAGGTCCAATCGTATTGATTGCGCCTTGTGATAAGAATATCTTATTGGCCGGGAAGGCCAAATGATCACCTTGCGCCAGTTGCGTTATCTCAGCTCGCTCGCCCGGCACCGCCATTTCGGCCGCGCCGCCGAGGAATGCGCCATCAGTCAACCTGCGCTGTCGATGCAGGTGCGCGAACTCGAGCGTGAAATCGGTGCTGAGCTCGTCGAGCGCCGTCCCGGCGATATCGTGCTTACCGAGATCGGCGCCGAGGTGGCGCGCCGTGCCGAACACATCCTCGCCTCAACGCGCGATCTCGTCGATTTCGCCCGCCATCGCGAAGTACTGGCGGGACCGTTGAAGCTCGGCGTTATCCCCACACTCGCGCCCTACATTCTGCCGCGTGTGCTGCCGTATTTGCAAAAACATTATCCGTTGCTGCGTCTGGAAGTGCGCGAGACCCAAACCCGGTTGCTCATCGACGAATTGTCGAGTGGCAGCCTCGACGTCATCATGATGGCGTTGCCGGCCGCAAGCGCCGATCTCGAGACCTTGCCGCTGTTCAATGACGCTTTCCTGCTTGCCGTGCCGGCCGACGATCCATTGCCGGCGCGGGCGCGCGTCAGTGTCGGCGACGTCGATCAACGGCGGCTCATTCTCCTCGAAGAAGGCCACTGCCTGCGCGACCAGGCGCTCGCCTTCTGTGCCACACGCCGCGGCGATCAGCCGACGGGCTTGGGCGCGACCTCACTGTCCACTGTGATGCAGATGGTTGCGAACGGCTACGGTGTTACGCTGGTGCCAGAAGTGGCGATCGACACGAAAGTGCAGGACCCGCGCGTCAAGCTGCTGCGTTTCCGCGATCCGGAGCCGGGCCGTTCGGTGGGGCTGGCGTGGCGCAAGACATCGCCGCGCGGCAAGGATTTTGCGGCTTTGGGCGATGTTATGATCGCGGCGCACGCGCGCGATCATGCTCCAGTCGTCAAAGCTCGCTCTCTCGCTTGAGTGCGGCTGGTTTCTCCAGGCAGTAATAGCCGGAAAGCCGGGTAACGATCTTGGCGCGCATCCAGTCGTTCATGATGCGGCTGACATTCTCGCGGGCGATGCCGGCCATCGCGGCCAGTTCGGTCTGGCTCACCTTGTGGCGGATCACGACCCGCCCGCCCGCGACCTCGTTGCCGAAGGCATGGGCGAGGTCGAGCAGCGCGCGGGCGACGCGGCCCTTCAGCGGCAAGAAGCTTCCGGCGGCCACCAGCTTGTCGGTATCGCGCAGTCGCGCGGCCAGTATGGTGACCAGATATTTATAAATGCGCGGCTCCCTGGCGACGAAAGCGTCGAAAGCGGCGCGGCTGAGGAAGTGCAGTTTGCAGTCGCGCAGCGCCGTCACCGTCGCTGAACGCGGCAGGCCGTCGATGATGGCAAGGTCGCCGACCACCGCACCGGGACCGACAATGGCGAGGATACGTTCGGCGCCGCTCGCCGAGGCAATGCTGATCTTCAGGAGCCCTTCATCGACGCGATAAAGCCCGTCGCCGGGGTCTCCGGCGAGGAACAGCACCTCGTTCGCCGACAGTTTGCGCGGCGTCGCGCCGGCCATCAGATCGGACGACAGGTCCTTCGGCAGGTCGGACAGAATGTTGCTTTTCGCCGGTCCGGCGGCCGCCATTTGCGAGACTCCGACTGGAGGCGGCCCCAGGTCATCCGCCGGTCGGCAATGTAGCAGAGTTCCTCGACGACGGGCGAGATGGGCAGCGGCTGGCGCTCGCACTGTTTCGCGGCAGGGCCAAGGTACCGTTAATCGGCGACAACGATTACGGTGATCGGCTTAAGCGGATCGATACCGTCATTGAACTGCGGCGTATGGATCACGAGGTTCGCGGCGAAGCCGGCGCTGGCCAGCACCAGGAAGGCGACGCTGATCAGGGCGGATTTCATGATGCTCTCCCTTCGTTGGGCCGAGGCCAGTGTGTATGGTTAACGATCTATGGACACCCCCGCCGCCGCGCGCTGTGACCGGCGTCACAGGGACGGCGTTTATGCGGGTCGTCGCGAAAAAATGCGGCCCGCCTAGGCG
>JAEZEY010000009.1 GCA_023432845.1 Pseudomonadota bacterium | reverse complement strand
GCCTGGGCCTGCGCAGCGCGGGCGATGGCCTCGGCGAGATACTCCGGCGACTGGGCGCCCGATACCGCGAAGCGGCCGCCGAAGATGAACATCGGCACGCCCTGGATGCCGGCTTCCTTGGCGCTCTCGGCTTCCTGCGTCACGGCGTCGACGTCCTGGTCGCTGTCCAGCGCGGCGCGGATATCCTCCGGGTCGAGGCCGACATCGGCCGCTGCCTGCACCAGTACCGCCTTGTTGGTGAGGTCGGCGCCCTCCGTGAAATAGAGGTCCATCAGCCGCTGTTTCATCACGCCCGCCTTGCCGATGCCGGCCGCCCAGCGGATCAGGCGATGGGCGTCGGTCGTATTCGGCTGGCTCTTGATGTTGTCGGCGTCATAGACAAGGCCTTCGGCCGCGGCCGCCGCCTGCACGCGGCCGGCGATCTCCTTGTAGCGGTCCGGGCCGCCAAATTTGGTCGTCAGATAATCGACCCGCGAGATGCCTTCGCGCGGGATCCAGTCGTTGAGGAAATAGGGACGGTAGTGCACCTCGACCGGAATGTCCGGCTGCTGGGCGATCGCCTGCTCGAGCCGCTTCTTGCCGATGAAGCACCACGGACAAACGATGTCGGATACGACGTCGATGCGGACGGGCTGGGTCATGAGGCTACTCCCTGTTGGGGGTAACCTAATGATCCGGCTACTCGGCCGCAACCATGGGGCTATCCATCACGCGCTGCATCAGGCTTTGCAGCGTGTCGCCGTTTTTGAACGACGCAAGGGTAACATTGGCAGTGATGCGATCGTTCGGATTGGTCGGCGCGCGCATCACGTTCTTGATGGCGGCGGCGACGCGGCGGGCTACAACATGGCCGCTGCGCAGGTCGGTTTGGGTGAAGGCGGCGAGCAGCGCGCCGTCATCGTCATTGCAGGCAAAATCGATGTTGCGCATCAGCTTGCTGGCGAGCCGGGCGCCATCGAAATGGCAGCGGCGGTCATGAGCGCCATCGAAGGTGAAGCGGGCAAGCGTCAGCGCATGGCTGCGGTCGGTGGCTTCGGCGACGGCCTTGTTGAGTTCGCGCCAGAATGCTTCCGGCGTCATGAGGCCCGTGCGCGGGTCGAACATGCCGTCGGTGTCGAGCGAATGCAGCATGCGTTTGAGCCGCGACTGCAGCGCGTTGAGCCGGATCAGCGGCACCATGCGCGACACCAGGCGTTCCGGCGCCTGCTTGATGCTGTCGAGGTTGGGCAGGCCGCCTTCGTAGCCTTGCGGAATGTCGTCCATTACGGCGACCGGGAGTTCGTGGAAGCGGGCTTCCTGCGCGAGCATGGTGAGGAAGGCTTCGATCATGCGCGGCGAGAAGCCGTCGCCGACGATGATGCCATCGATGTCGCGCTCTTCGAGATGGCGCGCGGCGGCCTCGACGCTGAGCGCGCCGACCATCTTGGCCTGCTCGCCCATGGCGACGCCGAGCGCCGGATAGAGGGGCCCGCGGCCGGCAATGAGCACGGTCGCGTCGTCGAGCGGATCGCCGACCGGCAGTTCCGGCATGGCGCCGCCTTGCGCGGCGAAGGTCTCGATGCGGCGCAGCACCGTCGAATGCAGCGCACGCACGCGCAGGGCCGATTGCAGGCGCCCGATCATGGCTTCGAGCGGGGCGTCGATATCGGCGGTCAAAGCGGTGGGGATGGCGGCGTCGCGCTCGGCATCGGCCATGGCGACGATCGGGACGATTGCACCCTGGGCGGTCGCGACCTGGAGCGCCAGCATGCGGCCGGAGGCTTCGCTTGCCGGAGCGCCCGGCTCGGCAATGACGATAGCGGATGGCTTGACTGAGACAAACGCGGTCGGCGCGTCAGCCCATTTGGTTTCGACGACAGGGAAGGCGCCGGCGGCGCCCAGCGCCTCGACGACAGTGGCGGCCGAATTATCCGAGACCACCAGAACAGGACCTTGCAGCGACATGATACGCAACGCCGTACAAATGTTACGCAACAAACGCGGTCCGTATATCGAACCGCGCCTAACAGATTACAAACCATGCCATGCGGCCCTTAACGCCGCGTCAACGACAACCAAACACTGAGAAACAAATAACTCAGGCGGCCAGGCCGCGCGGCCGAAAAGCCCCGGCGATGAGCGGATTGCCGCCCTGGGCGAGAATGGTGGCCGCAACGTCGGCATTGTCGAGGGCGCTGCCGGCGAGTTTCTGCGCCATCAAGCCGCCGGGCAGGGCGACGATGGTTGCTGCCGGGTCGGCCATGGACACCTGGGCTTCCAGGTCGCGGGTGGTGAAGCGGTAGCCGCCAATGGCGGCGATGCCGCCCGGCGGTCCGCTTACCGTCAGCGTCTTGGCTTCGTCGTCGACGCGGCAGGTAAAGCCGGTCTCGACGAAACCGTCCTTGTCGGCGGCGAGGTAGGGGTCGGGACCGTGCTCGACCCCAGGTGGGAAGGCAGCCTTCGGCACCATGGCGCCGCGCAGGAGCAGCGTACCGGTCTTGCTGCGCGCGGTCTCGATGTCGTGGGGGGCGCCAACCGGGCCGAGCGGCATCGCCGCCGGCAGGCCGTCGCTATCGCGGGGCATGGCAATCACGCCGAGTTCGCCAAAGCAAGACACGTCGATGAGCCGCGCCGCGCCGGTCCACGCGGCTGAGGTGTTGATCTGCTCGGGCGAGCGCCACAGCGCGACGAGACCTTTGAGCGCTTGCAGGCGTCCCGACCTGGCGAGCGGGGCCAGCGCCGGTCCGGGTATGATGCCTGTATTGATACCCGTGCCGATCTGTTCGGCGAAGGCCTTGGCGTCGAAGCCGTGATGCAGCGACAGGCAACCGCCCCCGAACAGCCACGGCACGATCGTGACCGCAAACCCGGCAAAGGACGATGGAGGGATCGCCGCCAGCAGCGACATGTGCGGGCCGACGCCGATCTCCTGCGCCAGCGACAGGCCGCCGGCGATCAGTTCGCTATGGCTGCGCGCGACCGGCACCAGACCCGACGGCGTGACATCGAGCGTGACGACAGCGACGTGCTCGGAAGCCTGCCCGCCGCGCAAGGTACGCGGCACGGTCGACGCGGTCTGTGTCTCGAAGATGTCATCCAGCGTCAGCATGCCGTCCGGCAGTTCGTCGCCGAAGCCGCAGATGAAGCGGATCGGAAACAGGTCAGCGCCGACTTCGCCGGCGATGTCGGCGTGCCGCGTCGTGCCGATGCGCGCTGTCGTGACAATGGCCTTGGCGCCGAGCGGGCGCAGCGCCGCGAGAATTTCCTTTTGCCGCCACAGCACCGGGAGCGGCACCGCGATCATGCCGGCGCGCAGTACCGCGAGCAAAGTGATGACAGCCTCGACCGTATTGGGAAGCTGGATCGCCACCAGCGTGTCGGCCTGCAGACCGGCTCGGCAGAACTTGGCGGCGAGCGCGGAGATGGCGCGGTCGGCCTGCGCATAGGTCAGCCGGCGAGGCGCGCCGTCGGTGAACGAGGCGCGGTTCGGCGGATCGGCGAGCGCCAGCGCATCCGGGTCATGGACTGCGGCGCGGCGAAACAGGTCGTCGAGGGTGGGGCGTCCCGCGCCCGCACTGCCGGTGTCGCTATCGTTTGCGCTTGTCTCGCCGCGCAAGATCATCGGAATTCCAGAAGGTCAGGCGCCAGGAACCGCAGGCGCCACACATACGCACACCGAGAATACCCACGGCACCGCGTGTCGGGATCGTAAGCTCAGGCGCCCGTACGCCACCACGTCTCCGGCAAATAGCCGAATAATGAAGTCTGCGATGGATGAGCGATTCGCGTCCAGCGCGCCACCCACTGAACCGGGGGAAAATACAGCGGCACCACGTAGAAGCCCGACAGCAACACGCGATCGAGCGCGCGGGTCGCGGCGACGAAGTCGTCGCGCTCGGTCGCCGCCAGCATTGCGGCGATCATGGCGTCGACCGCCTTGGACTTGACGCCCATGTAGTTGCGGCTGCCGTTCTGGTCGGCCGCGTCCGAGCCCCAGTAGAACAATTGCTCGTTGCCGGGTGAGAGCGACTGATCCCAGCGGTACTGCATCATGTCGAAATCGAAGGCGATGCGCCGGCGCTCGAACTGCGTGGCGTCGATGGTGCGCACCAGCGCCTCGATGCCCGCGCGCTTGAGGCTGGCGCTGTAGGCCAGTGCGAGCCGCTCCTGATCGCGCGTCGTGCAGACAATCTCGAAGGCGAAGGGCGCGCCGGTATTGGCATTGACGAGCTTCTGGCCCTTGAGCGCATAACCGGCCTCAGTGAACAGATCGAGGGCGCGGCGCAACGCGCGGCGGTCGCGGCCCGAGCCGTCCGTCACCGGCGGCGCCCATTGTCCGGCCATGATGTCGGCGCGCACCGTGTTGGGGAAAGGCGCCAGCAGTTCCTTCTCGCGGGCATTGGCCGGCACGCCATGCGCAGACAGATCGCAGCCGTCGAAATACGAGGCCGTGCGCTTGTAGAGATCGAAAAAGTAGGTGTGGTTGATCCATTCGAAGTCGAACAGATGCAACAGCGCCTCGCGCACGCGGATGTCTGCGAACATCGGACGTCGCGTATTGAACACCAGCCCCTCCATGCCTTTCGGCAGGCCGTAAGGCAGGCCTTCCTGCACCGCTTTGCCGTTGCGCATGGCCGGGAAATCGTACGCCGTCTGCCAGCGCCCCGGATCGGTCTCGAGCCGCACGTCGCAGTCGCCGCGCTTGAAGGCTTCGAAATGCGTGTTGCCGTCACGGTAGTAGTCGAACTTGATGGTGTCGAAATTCCACAGGCCGCGATTGATGCCGAGATCGCGGCCCCAGTAATCCTGGTTGCGGGTGAAGGTGACACTGTCGCCTGGTCTCACCGCGGTGACGCGGTAGGGGCCGCTGCCGAGCAAGGGTTCGAAGGTCGTGTCCTCGAACTTCGCCGGGTCGATCGCGTGCTTGGCGAGCACCGGCATCAGGCCGAGGATCAGCGGCAATTCGCGATCGTCAGCGCGGGTCAGATCGAAATGCACCGTACGCTCGTCCCGGGCTTCGATTTTCGCAACCTTGCCGTAATAGATGCCGAACAGCGGCCGGCCATGATCGCGTAACAGATTGAAGGAAAACACGACGTCCTCGGCCGTGACCTTGCGGCCGTCGGAAAAGCGCGCCTTCTCGTTAATGGTGAACGTCACAAAGCTGCGGCTGGCGTCGGTACCAACACTGTCGGCGAGCAGTCCGTAAAGCGTGAAGGGTTCGTCGTAGCCGCGTGCGAGCAGGCTCTCGATCACATAGCCGCGGATATTGGCTGCG
Source organism: Pseudomonadota bacterium (assembly GCA_023432845.1). Lineage (GTDB taxonomy): Bacteria > Pseudomonadota > Alphaproteobacteria > Rhizobiales > Xanthobacteraceae > Pseudolabrys. The sequence goes on along the minus strand of JAEZEY010000009.1, from coordinate 13,987 downwards.
GGCAGACCTTTGACGATGAAGGGATTGAGGCTGTCGAAGGTGCCGAGTACGCCTTGCGTCAATTGGCCACCCTTGGGCGCGTCCGGATTGACGTAGGTCGGCGCCTTGAAACCGGGCGGCCACGCTGGTTCCCCGTGCATGGCGATGGCGTGGGTCGCGGCGGCGGCGAGGCTCGGGCGCGACGGCAATCCGGCCACGGCGGCCAGCCCGCCGATCACGACGGCACGGCGCGAGAGGTTAATGCCGGTCGCGTCGAAGTGATGGAAACGTGTGTCGGGGGCGGGTGGAATTGTCTTGCGACTCCTGTGTCGGCCGGCTTTTTATCACAGGGCGGCGGCGGGGTTGGCCCGGTATTTTTCGCCCTGCCGATGCCTTTATTGGCGCGGTGAATTCGGCTATCAGGCAGCGGTCGAGGGTCACGCTCCCGCCGCATTTCGAAACGACAGAGCCGACAAAGGACGCGCGGTTCAATTCGGGACGCCCCGGCCGCATGCGTAGCCGGTCGGAAACAAAGGACGGATTTTTCAATGGATCATCGGATCGCTTCTGCCACGCGTCGCTCCCGCCTGACGGCGGCTGCCGTGGGCGCGGGTCTCATCGGCGCGACCCTTCTGGCACAGCCCGTGTTTGCGCAGCAGCCGAAGCCGGCCGCACCCGCGGCGCCGGCTGCTCCCGCGGCGCCGGCCCAGGGCGCTGCGCCGCAGGCCGCCGCACCGCAGCTGCCGCCGCTGATGTACTCCTCGTGGGTCAAGCTGTGCCAGCAGGGCGCCGAGACCGACAACAAGAAGGTCTGTGTCGTTCATCGCGATGGTCGCATGGAAAACGGCATGCCGGTCGTGATGACCGAACTGCTCCAGGTCGAAGGCGCACAGGAGCGCCTGCGCGTCACCATCCCGATGACGATCATCGTGCGTCTGGCCGAAGGCACCCATCTGGTGCTCGACAACCAGGACATGGGCACGGCTCCCTACATGGTCTGCACTCAGGTCGGCTGTCTATCGGATTACGCCGCCAGCCCGGACATGGTGAAGAAGCTCAAGGCCGGCAAGCAGCTCGTCGTCCAGACCTACCTGATGAATGGCCAGGTGCTGAGCATCCCGGTGTCGCTCGCCGATTTCGCCAAGGCCTATGACGGCCCGGCGACCGATCCGAAGGTGGTCGAAGAACAGCAGCGCAAGCTGCAGGAAGAGATGCAGAAGAAGGCGGAAGAAGCGCGCAAGAAGCTCGAGGCGCAGCAGCCCGCGGCTGCCGCCCCGGCGGCGCCGGCGAAGAAGCCGTAACACTTCAAGCCTACATTCAAATGCAAAAGGCGCGGCTCAGGCCGCGCCTTTTTGTTTGTCGGTGCCGGTGTGACGGCGTTCAGTTCAGCAGATTGTCCAGCGGGGTGTAATCGCCGTTCTCGTCGAACTCGAACACTTCCTCGACCTGCGGATGGCGGATCGGGGCGCCCGAGGTGTCGGGCAGCAGATTTTGTTCCGAGACATAGGCGATGTACTCGGTCTCGGCGTTTTCGGCGAACAGGTGATAGAACGGCTGATCCCTCCGCGGCCGAACGTCGGTCGGGATCGCCTCCCACCATTCCTCGGTGTTGCTGAACTCCGGGTCGATATCGAAGATCACGCCGCGGAATGGAAACACGCGGTGTTTGACCACCTGTCCGATCTTGAATTTGGCGGTCGCAGTCTTGCCCATGGTTGACGAGTTAGTGCTTTGCGGCAGGCTTGGCTAGTCCCCAAATCGGCCGCCCGGGTCACTGGAGCCCGTATTTCGCGGCCATGTCCGGGTCCTTGGCGGCGACGAGTTTCGCTAGATCGATCAGTACCTTGGCCTGTTTCCAGGTGGCATCGTCCTGCATCTAGCCATCGATCATGACGGCACCGGCGCCGTCCGGCATGGCCTCGACGATCTTCCGGGCGAAGGCGACCTCGGACGGGTCCGGCGAGAAAACCGTCTTGGCGATGGCGATCTGGGTCGGGTGCAGCGACCAGGCGCCCAGGCAGCCCATCAGGAAGGCGTTACGGAACTGGCTCTCGCAGGCCGCCAGATCGGAGAAATCGCCGAACGGGCCGTAGAACGGCTTGATGCCGGCGGCGGCGCAGGCATCGACCATGCGGCCGACCGTGTAGTGCCATAGGTCCTGCTGGTGGGCGGCACGCGGGGCGTCACCACCGGCGTCGGCCAGCACCTTGTATTCGGGATGACCGCCGCCGACGCGGGTGGTCTTCATCGCGCGCGAGGCGGTCAGATCGGCCGGGCCGAGGCTCATGCCGTGCATGCGCGGCGACGCTGAGGCGATGGCCTCGACATTATTGACGCCCTGCGCGGTCTCGAGAATGGCGTGGATGAGGATCGGCTTGGCAATCTTGTGCCGGGTTTCGAGTTGAGCCAGCAGCTGGTCGAGGTAGTGGATGTCCCACGGGCCGTCGACCTTCGGCAGCATGATCACGTCGAGCTTGTCGCCGATCGCACCGACGATCTCGATGACGTCATCGAGCGCCCACGGTGAATTCAGCGCATTGATGCGAGTCCACAGGCCGGTCGGACCGAAGTCGACTGACTTGCCCATCTCGATGAAACCCTTGCGGGCGGCTTCCTTGGCGTCGACCGGGATCGCGTCCTCGAGATTGCCCAGCACCACGTCGACCTGCCGCGCCAGTTCCGGGACCTTGGCGCGCATCTTCTCCATGTGCGGCGGCACGAAATGGACCATGCGCTCCAGCCGGACGGGGAGTTCGCGCAGCGGGGTCGGGGCCCCGATCGCCAAAGGCTGAAAGAACTGACGGGGCAATTTCACGGGCCAAATCCTTTTAAGCAGGTCCTTCCAAAACGGCCGTTCGGCGTTTAGAGCATTGCCGAGGCCGCGCCAAGCCGGGAATCCAGGGAGGATGTCCGGACCGGGAGGCGGGCGCCGCCGGAGCCCATGATCGAAGTCCTCAACCTTGCGCTGCCGTTTTTCGGTTTGATCATCATTGGTTTTGCCTGCGGCAAGATCAAGCAGATCCCCGATACCGCGCTCGGCTGGATGAACTTCTTCATCATCTACGTCTCGCTGCCGGCCCTCTTTTACCGGATCCTGGCGCAGACGCCGCTCGAACAACTGGCGCAGGTCGATTTCATCATCGCGACGACCCTTTCGACTTTCTGGGTGTTCGCGGTTGCCTTCGCCATTGGTATTGCTGTCACCAAGGGCCGCATCGATCAATCGACCATTGCGGGGCTCGCCGGCGCATACGGCAATATCGGCTATATGGGCCCGGGCCTGGCGCTATCGACCCTGGGGCCTACCGCCGCGGTGCCGGTGGCGCTGATCTTCTGTTTCGACACGCTCCTTTTGTTCTCGCTGGTGCCGTTCATGATGGCCATCGGCAGCCCGCAGAAGAAGAGCGTGGCGTCGGTCGCGCTCGAAGTCGTCAAGCGCATCGGCACCAATCCTTTAGTGATCGCCAGCGTGCTCGGCATCCTGTCGGCCGCCGTCCAGTTCCAGCCGCCGGCCGCCGCCGAAAAGCTGATGCTGTTTTTGTCGAACGCCTCGGCCCCCTGCGCGCTGTTCACATTGGGCGTGACAGTGGCGCTGCGACCGTTAAAGAAAGTGCCGTGGGAAATGCCGATGCTCACCACGGTGAAGCTGGTGATGCACCCCATCATCGTGTTCGTGCTGCTGTCGGCCTTCGGGCCGTTCGACCAAATGTGGATCGATACCGCGGTGCTGATGGCGGCGCTGCCGCCGGCGCTCAATGTGTTCGTGTTCGCGCGGCAGTACGATACCTGGGTGGAGGAGGCTTCGACCGCAGTGCTGGTCGGCACCGTGGTTTCGGTGGTAACGCTGACCACGGTGATGTGGATGGTGAAAAGCGGTACGCTGCCGGCGCTCCTGTTCAGGTAATTTGTCAATGCAGCCACTCAAGGGCCTGCTTGTCCTCGATTTCACGACCTTGCTGCCGGGGCCGCTGGCCGCGCTGATGCTGGCCGAAGCCGGCGCCGAGGTGATCAAGATCGAGCGGCCGGGCGGCGAGGACATGGCGAGGTTTCCGCCGCTGGTGGGCGGCGAGAGCGCCGTCTACGCCATGCTCAATCGCGGCAAGCAGGTCATGACGCTCGACCTCAAAAGCGACGCCGACCGCGAGAAGCTCAAGCCGCTGATTGCGCGTGCCGACATCGTCATCGAACAGTTCCGCCCCGGCGTCATGGCGCGGCTCGGCCTTGGCTATGACGACATGCGCGCCATTAATCCCAAGATCATCTACTGCGCAATCTCCGGCTACGGTCAGCGCGGGCCGCGCGCGCAGGAAGCCGGCCACGACATCAATTATATCGGCGCCACGGGGCTGCTCGATCTGCAGCCGGGGACGCCTGACGCGCCCGTCGTGCCGCCGGCGCAGATCGCCGACATCGCAGGCGGCAGTTTTCCGGCCGTCATCAACATTCTGCTGGCGCTGCGCGCGCGTGATCAAAGCGGAGAGGGAGCCTTCATCGACATCGCCATGACTGATGCGATGTTCACCTTCGGCTGGTATGCGCTGGCCGTCGGGATGGCGGACGGACGTTTCCCTAAACCGGGCGAGATTCCGCTGGTTGGATCGTCACCGCGCTACCGGCTCTATCCGGCGAGCGACGGCAAGCTCGTCGCCTGCGGCGCGCTGGAGCAGAAGTTCTGGGAGGCATTCTGCGCGGCGATTGAGCTGCCGCGGGAATTGATCGACGACAAGCGCGATCCGAAGGCGACCGGCGATGCGGCGGCGAAGCAGATTGCCGCGCGCGCCAGCGAGGAATGGCGGCCGATCTTTGCCAAGGCCGATTGCTGCACCACCATCGTGGCGCCCTTGGAAGACGCCTTGCGCGATCCACATTTCGCCAGCCGCGGCCTGTTCGCGCAGCGGCTGACGCTCAAGGGCGGCAAGGAGATGACGGCGCTGCCGGTGCCGGTCGATCCGCAGTTTCGCGGCAAGCCCTAGACGGTCTCATCCCGCATTAGCCGTGGCCGTCCGAAGCGCGGCGCGATGCCTTCGCGCATCACCGCGCGGCGCAGCGGACCGATCTTGTCGAGCGCAAAGAGGCCAATGCCGCGCAGGCCCTGCAGCGGCAGGAAATCGCTGAGCAAGGTGCGGTTGGCGATGTCGATGACCATGCCGCGGCTCATGACGTCGCCGCGCCGCGCCTTCTCGTAACCGGCCAGCACATCGTCGCCGCCGATGTCGTGGCCATCGTCCTTGGCGTCGGCGGCCAGCTCGGCGATGGTGACGGCATCGCGCAGGCCGAGGTTCAAGCCTTGCGCGCCGATCGGCGGCACCACATGCGCGGCTTCGCCGACCAGCGCAATGCGTCGCGCGCCGAAGCGCCGCGCCGTCTGCACGCTCAGCGGGAACAGCGCGCGGCCGGGCTCTACCGTCATCTTGCCGAGGATCGAATGCGCCATCGCCTCGATCTCCAGCCCAAGCTCCTCGTCGCTCAGCTCGACGATGGCGTCGGCATCGGCCGGGCGCAGCACCCAGACCAGACTGGAGCGATTGCCCGGCAGCGGCACCAGCGTGAACGGGCCGTTCGCGGTGTGGAATTCGGTCGAGGTGTCGTGATGCGGCCGCGTGTGCGTGAGGCACACGGTGAGCGCGACCTGCTTGTAGGGGCGATTGCTCAGTTCGATACCGACGGCTTCGCGGCACATCGAGTTGCGGCCGTCGGCGCCGACGATGAGCGGCGCGGTGAGACGTTCGCCGCTCTTGAGCTCGATGGTCGCATCGTCTTCGCCCGGCTCGACGGCAACCACCGCGTCGTCGATCAGCCGCAGGTTCGACAGCGCCCCCGCGTGCTGTTCCAGCGCGTCGATCAGCACCGGATTCTCGATATTGTAGCCGAAGGCAACGAGGTCGATCTCGTGAGCGTCGAACTTGACCTCGGGCGCGCGCCACAGCCGGCCGGTGGCATCGACCAGCCGCATGGTGATGAGCGGCGCGGCCTTGTCGGCGCACAGTTCCCAGACGCCGAGATTCTCCAGCGCCGTGATGGAACTGGCGAGCAGGGCGGTGGTGCGGTTGTCGCTGCGCGGCGGGCGCTTGCCGGCCAGAACGGTCGCAACGCCGGCGTCGGCCAGCGCGATGGCGGCGGTCAGCGCCGCCGGCCCGCGGCCGACCACAATGGCCTCCGGGTTCCGTGAGGCGGCTTTTTCGGTCCCGATTTTGTCCGACATCAATGCATCCTCGCGGGATCGGAGCCGGATAGCACGGCCCGCCCGCCGAGACCATCAGGTATCGCCCGGATTTCGCGTGGGCCGCCAATGCGCTATTGAGAATCGCCCATGACCGAACTGTCTCGCGACCCGCTCGACCATCTCACGCCGGCCGCCGCCCGGCTCGCCGCGGTATTTGCCCGGCCGAAGGTGCTGGCGGTGCTGTGCATTGTGGCGCTGACCGGGCTCGGCTGGCTCTATATCGGGCTGCTGATCGGCGAGATGGGCGGGCCGGCGGCCTGGCTCGGGCCGGGCATGTCGCTGCTCGATCTGTTGCCGCGCGCCTGGAACGTGCTGTGCAGCCCCACGTTCGGCATGGCGCTGATGCCGGAAGGCGAGTGGGGCGTGACCGGCTTCCTGCTGGTCGGGCTGATGTGGATGGCGATGACGCTGGCGATGATGCTGCCGAGCGCGGCGCCGATGATCTACACCTACGCCGAGATCGCCGACACCGCGGCGCGCAAGCATGAGAAAGTGGTGTCGCCCTTCATCCTGACCGCTGGCTACGCTGCGGTGTGGTTTGGCTTTGCCGCCACCGCGACGCTGGCGCAGTTCGCGCTGACCGAGGCGGCGGTGCTCAATCCGAGCATGGCCTCGGCCAGCGGCCTCTTCTCCGGCGCGGTGTTCATCGTCGCCGGCGTCTACCAGTTCTCGTCGCTCAAGAACGCCTGTCTGATCCAGTGCCGCTCGCCGTTTCCGTTCTTCTTCACCAACTGGCAGACGACGCCGCGCGGCGTGTTCCGCCTCGGCCTCAAGCAGGGCCTGTTCTGCTTCGGCTGCTGCTGGGCGATGATGCTGGTGATGTTCGCCGTCGGCATCATGAACGTAGTGTGGATGGCGGCGCTCGGCGTTTTGATGACGGTCGAGAAGATGACGGTCACCAACCGGCTCACGCATGCCATCGGTGTCTTCGCCATTGCCGCCGGCCTCGTCTTCATCGCGACCTCGGTGATCGCGCATTGGCCCGCGGCCGCAAATTGAGTTAACCATCGAGAAAAGCAAAGAAGCATCTGGGAGTGACATTGTGACCGAAGCTTGGACCCTCAAGGGCGAAATGACTCTGTCGTGCAATTGCACGGTGTTCTGTCCGTGCGTGCTGTCGCTTGGCGAGCATCCGCCGACCGAAGGCCGCTGCCAGACCTGGGCCGGCGTGCGCATCGATGAGGGCCAGTTCGACAATGTCGATCTGTCCGGCATCAATCTCGGCCTGATGATGGACCTGCCCGGCATCATGGCGCGCGGCAACTGGACCGCGGCCTTGTTCATCGACGACAAGGCGCCGATCCAGGCGGTGAAAGGGCTGACGCGCATCTTCACCGGCCGCGTCGGCGGCACCACGCATCTGCTGTCGATCCTGGTCGGCCAGTTCCTTGGCGTTCATCAGGTGCCGATCCGATACGAGACGCAAGGCAACACCCGCATCGTCAGCCTCGACAAATACGGCGGCGGCGCGGTCACGCCGGTGCGCGGCAAGGACAAGGACGGCCTCGTCGCCATTCAGAACAGCGAATACTGGATCGGCCCGGAAGTCATCGTCGCCAAGTCCGACAAGTCGCGTTTCCGCGGCTTCGGCCGCAACTGGAACCTCGCCGGCCGCTCGGCCGAGATCGTCAAGCTCGACTGGGGTAATCAGGGCTGATGGATCTCCGGGCCATCGGCGCCTTCGCGATCCATGTGCTCACGGCGAGCGGCGCGGCGCTCGCGCTCATCGCTCTGATCCTGGCGACCGGCGGCCACTGGACGATGATGTTCGCCTGTCTCGGGCTCGCGCTGATCGTCGATGGCGTTGACGGGCCCCTGGCGCGAGCCTTGCGCGTCAAGGACGTGCTGCCGCGCTGGGATGGCGCCGGCCTCGATTTCGTCGTTGATTTCACCACCTATGTGTTCGTGCCGGCCTATGCCATCGCGGCGAGCGGCCTTTTGCCGGATGGCTTCGGCGTGCCGGCGGCGGCCCTGATTGTCATCACCGGCGCGCTCTATTTCGCAGACCGCACCATGAAGACCGACGACAACTATTTTCGCGGCTTTCCCGCGGTGTGGAACGTCATCGCCTTTTATCTCTATGTGCTGACGCCGCCGCCTTGGATTGCCGCGGCCGCCATCGTCGCGCTGGCGGCGCTGACTTTCGTGCCGATCCGCTTCGTGCATCCCCTAAGGGTGCGGTGTCTGCGCTGGCTCAATATCACGTTGATGGCGGTGTGGGCCGTGCTGGCGCTGATCACGGTGCTCGCCAACCTGTCGCCGGGGCCTTACGTCGTCTACGGCCTCTCAGTGATCGCGCTTTACTTTCTGGGCGCCGGTTTGTTACGCCGGGCCGACCGAACGACATAAAATTCCGGGGGAGAGAACGCTCATGTCGAGACCCGTCCTTCTTGTTGCCGGCGGCAGCCGCGGCATCGGCGCGGCGATTGCGCGGCTCGCGGGCAAATCGGGTTACGACGTGGCCGTGAACTATCACTCCAACGCCAAGGCGGCGGCCGAGGTGGTAAAGGACATCGAGGCATTCGGCGCCCGCGCCGTCGCCATCCAGGGCGACATGGGTCGCGAAGCCGATATCGAGCGCGTCTTCGCCGAGACCGACAAGTTCGGTATGATCACGCATTTCGTGCATTCGTCCGGCGTTATCGGCCCAATGTCGCGCCTCGATGAGGCGAGCACGGAGACCATCCGCGCCGCGCTCGACGTCGACACCTTCGGCGCACTCTTGTCGCTGCGCGCCTGCGTCCGCCGCATGTCGACCAAGCACGGTGGGCAGGGCGGCGCGATCGTGATGATTTCGTCGATGGCGGCGATCCTCGGCGGCGCCAATGAATGCGTCTGGTACGCGGCCGCGAAAGGCGCGGTCGATTCCATGGTGGTCGGTATCGCCCGCGAAGTGGCGCGCGAAGGCGTCCGCGTCAACGGCGTCAGCCCCGGCATGATCGACACCGACATCCAGCCGCCGGGCCGCATCGAGAAGCACATGGCCGGCGTACCGATCGGCCGCGCCGGCACCGCGGATGAGGTGGCCGATGGCGTGCTCTATCTCTTGTCGGACAAGGCGTCCTACGTGACCGGAGCGAATTTGCGCATCTCCGGCGGCCGCTGATTATCGTTCCCGGCGAACGAGATGGGCGACGCTGTTCATGATGCAGCGCGCATAGATTTCTCATGACGATTGTTGCTGACTGCCGGCTTCCTGGAACGGGGCTTTCATGTCGGACGACCAATCATCTTTCGTGCCGCGAGTTCTGCTCATTGCCGGCGGCGGCCGTGGCATCGGCGCCGCGACGGCGCGGCTGGCCGCGTCACAGGGCTATGCGGTTGCGGTGAATTACCGCAGCAATGCGGATGCCGCGCAGGTGCTGGTGAGCGAACTCAAGTCCTCCGGAGCTCGGGCCGTCGCCATCGGCGCCAACGCTGCCGATGAAGCCGAGATCGAGCACATGTTCGACGAGACGACGCGGACGCTGGGTCCGGTCACGCATTTCGTGCATAGCGCCGGCATCACCGGTCGCAACTCGCGGCTCGATGACGCGACTGCCGCTACCATCCGCGAGGTGCTGGACGTCAATCTGCTCGGCGCCATCCTGTGCGCACGCGCTGCGGTGCGGCGCATGTCGACCAAATATGGCGGGCGAGGCGGCGCCATCGTGCTGCTGTCGTCGATCGCTGCCGTGGTTGGAGCCGCCAACGAATACGTGTTCTATGCAGCCGCTAAGGGCGGTGTCGACTCCCTCACCATCGGGCTCGCGCGCGAGGTGGCCCTCGAAGGCATTCGCGTTAATTGCGTGCGGCCCGGAACCACCGTGACTGACATCCACGAGCGCGGCCGTCTCGAGCGCGTCACACCCGGCCTGCCGCTGGGGCGTCCTGCCCAACCCGCGGAGATCGCGGAGGCGGTTCTGTATTTGCTGTCGGGGGCCGCATCCTACGTCACGGGCAGCGTGCTCAACGTGGCCGGTGCACGCTGACGCACATCTTCGCGAGCATAGCGGCCATTTGGCGGCCAAAACTTGCGCCCGCGCCCGCGGTGCCTATGATCCCCGCCCGAACAGCTTTCCCAAACAGAAATTCAAGGGGTGAAACATGGTTGCCGCAGTACGTGTCCATAAGGTCGGCGGTCCGGAAGTCCTGACGTTCGAGGACATTCAGGTTCCGGCACCGGGCGAGGGCCAACTCAAGATCAAGCAGCATGCCTGCGGCGTGAACTTCATCGACACCTATTTCCGCAGCGGCCTCTATCCCTCGCCGGTCGGCCTGCCGTTCGTCGCGGGCAATGAAGGCGCCGGCGAAGTGACCGAGGTCGGCCCCGGCGTCTCCGGGTTCAAGGTCGGCGACCGTGTCGCCTATGTCGTGCCGCTCGGCGCCTATGCGCAGGAGCGTCTGCTGCCGGCGGCGCGCGCGGTGAAGGTGCCCGACAACATCAGTTTCGAGCAGGCGGCGGCGATGATGCTCAAGGGCATGACCGCGGAGTATCTGCTCCACCGCACCTTCAAGGTCCAGAAGGGCAGCACGATATTGGTGCATGCCGCCGCGGGCGGCATGGGAGCGATCCTGTGCCAGTGGGCCAACCATATCGGCGCCACCGTGATCGGCACCGCGGGCTCCAAGGAGAAGGCGGAACTCGCCAAGGCCCACGGCGCCCATCACACCATCCTTTATCGCGAGGAGGACTTCGCCGAGAAGGTCAAGGAGATCACGGGCGGCAAGCTGTGCGATGTCGTTTATGACGGCGTCGGCGCCGACACCTTCCCGAAGTCGCTGGACTGCATCCGGCCGCTCGGCATGTTCGTGTCGTTCGGCTCGGCATCGGGGCCGGTCAAGGCGTTCGATATCAATCTGCTTCAGGCGAAGGGTTCGCTGTTCGCGACGCGACCGACGCTCAACACCTATGCCGCCAAGCGCGAGGACCTCGTCTCGATCGCCGACAATCTGTTCAAGGTGGTCGGCTCGGGTGCGGTGAAAATCCCGGCGAGCCACAAATACGCGCTCAAGGACGCCAAGCAGGCCCATATCGATCTCGAGGGCCGCAAGACCACCGGCTCGATTGTTCTGATGCCGTAACGCATCTTCCGCGCGGAGCCGCGGCCGCCGAGAGGCGGTCGCCGCTTTCGCCGGGCTGTCATATTGGCCGACTATCAGCGGCGGTTCCAACCGTGATCGACGCACAGGGATGACAGCGCATAAACCGCAAGACGCATCGGCCACAACGGCTTCATCCGGCCACTGGCTGGAAGTGCTCGGCGCGTTCACGCACCTTGGCCTTACGTCCTTCGGCGGACCTGTGGCGCATCTCGGCTATTTCCGCGAGGAGTTCGTGGCGCGGCGGCGCTGGTTCGACGATCGCACTTACGCGGATCTCGTCGCCTTGTGCCAGTTTTTGCCCGGACCGGCGTCCAGCCAGGTTGGGATGGCGATCGGCCTGGCGCGTGCCGGCTATCCGGGCGCGCTTGCGGCCTGGATCGGCTTCACGCTGCCGTCGGCCGTGGCGATGGTGCTGTTCGCCTATGGCGTCGCCACCCTTGGCGATGTGTCCGGCGTCGGCTGGATCCACGGATTGAAAGTGGCGGCGGTCGCGGTGGTGGCGCAAGCGGTGCTTGGCATGATGCGCACGCTGGCGCCCGACCGCGAGCGGGCCACGCTCGCCATCGTGGCGGCGGCGATCGTGGTCGCCATGCCATCGGCCTTCGGGCAGATCGGCGCCATTGCGGTCGGCGCCATCGCCGGGCTTTGGCTGTTACGCGCTGCCCCGCCGGTCGATCACGTTTCGCTGCGGCTCAAGGTCGGGCGCCGCGCGGGTGCAGCCTTTCTCGCCCTGTTTTTCGTGCTGCTGGTCGGCCTGCCATTGCTGGCGGCGGCCATGCCGTCGCGTGCCCTCAGCGTCTTCGAGGCGTTCTACCGCGCCGGTTCGCTGGTGTTCGGCGGCGGCCATGTGGTGTTGCCGCTGTTGCAGGCGTCCGTTGTGCCGCCGGGCTGGGTCAGCAACGATGTCTTCCTCGCCGGCTACGGCGCGGCGCAAGCCGTTCCGGGGCCTCTGTTCACCTTCGCCGCCTATCTCGGGGCGGCATTCACCTCGCCGCCGGACGGATGGCTCGGGGCCGCGCTATGTCTGGCCGCCATCTTTGTGCCGTCGTTCTTGCTGGTGGCCGGCGCGCTGCCGTTCTGGGAAGACCTGCGCCGCACGCCCGCCGCGCAGGCCGCGCTACGCGGCGTCAACGCCGCCGTCGTCGGGCTTCTACTTGCGGCGCTCTACAATCCGGTCTGGACGGCCGGTATTCTCAACGCTGGCGATTTCGTGCTTGCGGCGGCTGCCTTCTTGCTGCTGGTGATGTGGCAGACGCCGCCCTGGCTGGTGGTGCTGCTCAGCGCCGTCGGCGGCGCGCTGCTGGCGGCATTCTGACGGCGGGCCCGGCCTTGCCCATTTGGCGCGGCTTTGCCAGACGGTTACGATAGCGCCACCGTTTCGCACCCCAACCGTCGACCATCCATGACCGCTCCCGATCCGACCGCGCTCGGCGAACGCGCCGACCTGATGATCCGCATGCTCGCCTCGATCTCGGCCGAGCCGAACCGGCTGGTCCGCGGTTTCCTCACGCCCGAGCACCGCGCCGCCGCCGACCTCATCGGCAAATGGATGCGCGACGACGGCCTCGACGTCTCCGAAGACGCCCTCGGCACCGTGCGCGGCCATTTGGCGGGCGAGGGCAAGAGGCGGCTGCTGATTGGCTCGCACATCGACACCGTGATCGACGCCGGCATGTTCGATGGCCCGCTCGGCGTCATTGTCGGCATTCTGGCCGCCGGGCACTTCGCGAAAGCTGGCCGCAAGCTGCCATTCGGCCTCGATGTGCTCGCCTTTGGCGACGAGGAAGGCTCGCGCTTTCCTGACACCTTGTCGTCGTCGCTGGCGGTGGCCGGGCATTTCGATGCCGCGCGGCTGGACGCGAAAGACACGGCGGGCATGACGTTCCGCGATGCCATCGCGCAATACGGCAAATCGGCGTCTGATATTCCGCTTGCCGCTTATTCGCGTGACGAAGCTGCCGCCTATGTCGAGGTCCACATCGAGCAGGGCCCGGTGCTCGAGCATCGCAAGCAGCCGCTCGGCGTCGTCACTGCGATTGCGGGACAAACTTATGTAAGTGTCGAATTCCTCGGCGAAGCCGGCCATGCCGGCACGGTGCCGATGCTGCTGCGGCGCGACGCGCTGGCCGGTGCGGCCGAAACGGTGTCGCTGGCCGAACGTCTGGCGCGCGAGACCAGGGGCGAAGTCGTCGCCACCGTCGGCGTGCTGCGCATTCCCAATGCGGCGGGCAACGTCATTCCCGGCAATGTGGCGCTGATCGTCGATATCCGCTCGGGTTCGGACGCGGCGCGGCACAAGTTCGTCGAGGGTTTCAAAACGGAGGTGCGGGCGCTGGCCGAGCGCCGCCATCTCGGCGTCACCATGACCGATACCCGCAATGTGCCGACGACGCCGTGCGATCCGGCGCTCCAGGGCGGGATTGCCAAGGCGATCGCGGCGGTTGGCGGCGAGCCGGTGTCGCTCGTGTCCGGTGCCGGTCATGACGGAATGGCAGTTTCCCGGCTGTGCCCGATCGCCATGATGTTCGTCCGCTGCCGCGGCGGCATCAGCCACAACCCGGCCGAATATGCGAGCCCGGCCGATATGGGCCTCGCCGCCGCGGCGCTGATCAGGTTCATCGAGACGGCGAAGCTATAGGCTTCGCCATCTCGACCCCGTTGGTTAGCGATAGATGTAGGTCACGCGGCGCGTGCCGGGTT
>JAEZEY010000423.1 GCA_023432845.1 Pseudomonadota bacterium | reverse complement strand
CGCCGTCCGGCCGGGCGAATACCGCCAGCCAGCCGCCGGGGCAGCCATCGACGCCGGCCAGCCAGATCTCGTCCTTAGTAGGGGTCATCACGGTGACAGTGGCACGCACCGAAGATGGACGGTAGGGTCGACCGATCATTCAAGGGAGCGACCATGACCATCCGTCCGCGCCGCAGTGTGCTCTATATGCCGGGCTCCAATGCTCGCGCGCTGGAGAAAGCGAAAACCCTGCCCGCTGACGGCGTCATTCTCGACCTCGAGGATTCGGGCGCCCCCGACGCCAAGGACGCGGCGCGCCGGCAGGTCGCTGACGCGGTGAAGGCAGGCGGCTTCGGCGCCCGCGAGGTCATCATCCGCACGAACGCAGTCGATACGCCGTGGCATGCCGAGGATCTCGCTGCGGCGGCGCAGGCCGGGCCGGACGCGATTCTCATCCCAAAGGTGCAAACGGCCGAGACGCTGGAGCTCATCGGCCGGCGGCTCCTGGATATGCACGCCCCGGTCAAGACGCGGGTCTGGGCCATGATCGAAACGCCGCTCGCCATTTTCAACATCCTGTCCATTGCCGCGGAGGCCAGGGATTCCGAAGCGCGCTTGTCATGCTTTGTGCTCGGCACCAACGATCTCGCCAAGGACACGCGGGCTCGGCTGGTGCCGGGGCGGGCGCCGATGCTGCCGTGGCTCGCCACCGTGATAGCCGCGGCGCGTATCCACGGCGTCGAGGTGCTCGACGGCGTCTACAACGATCTGAGCAATGCCGAAGGCTTCGCCGCCGAATGCCAGCAGGGCGTCGAGCTCGGCATGGACGGCAAGACGCTCATTCATCCGAACCAGATCGAACCCTGCAACAAGGCGTTCTCGCCGAGCGAGGCGGAGGTCGAATGGGCGCGCAAGATGATCGCGGCCTTCGACCTGCCGGAGAACAAGTCCAAGGGTGTTGTGTCGATCGATGGCCGCATGGTCGAGCGCCTGCATGCCGAGATGGCGCGGCGCACGGTGGCCATCGCCGAAGCGATTGCCGCGCGGGGCTGAACTCCGCGCTTATCCGCAAACGACAAGGCGCGGGGGTAATCCCGCGCCTTTGATTTCATCAGAGCCAGTGCGACGGCTTAGTAGCTCGACGCCTGGCCGTTGGGCAGTTCGCTGTTCATATTGCCGGCATCGTGGCTGGCGTAGCCGTTGCCGCCGCTCGCATAGGCGGTGGCGACCGGCTGTTCCGGCACCAAGGCCGGGGTCGACGGCTTCACGGCGATCTGGTCTTCCAGCGGCGCTTCGACCGGCTGCGACAGGCGGCGGGCGACGCCTTCGAAATTGGCGTTCTGATCGATCGCCAGCGAGCGGTTATAGACCTCGCCCTCGACCATCGCGGTCGATTGCAGCTTCACGACATTGCCGTGAATGGTGCCCTTGAAGGTGCCGTCGATGATCACGTCCTGGGCGCGGACATTGCCTTCGATATTGGCGCCCTTGCCAACCACCAGATGCGCGGCATGAATGTCGCCGACGACGCGTCCGAACACCTGGACGCCGCCGGTGGAAACGATATCACCGGTAATGAGCAGGCCGGCGCCCAGCGTGGAAACGATTTCGCGCTCGGCTGTGCGCGGCGGCGCGGCGGGCTTGACCTCCGGCGCGGGCGTCTCGGCCGGCTTCAGGGTGCGGTCGCCTTTGGTCGGGGAAAAATAACTCAACACACTCTCCTGTCGTCTTGTCGGCGGATGGCTCGGCGGTGCGGCAAGACCATATTAACCAGACGAGCGCGGCGGTACAGGACAAGATGAATCTATCGCTAACGCCGCTAACGCAACTGTCATACAGACGTTAACTAGCGGCCTAAAATAGCGCCCGCGGCGCCTGTCTTGTAGTAACGATCGTGGCTAATATCGCCTGAGCGAAACCCGCGCGCGCATGTTGTTTGTTGCACGCGCCATCCAGGCATCCGTCGAAGAACCATGATCGGCGACAAAGCCCTGCAGGTCGCGATTGACCGCTACATGAAGTCGGTGCGTCCGCAGGCGCAGACCGAACTGACGAAGGTCATCCGCGAGGCGATGGATCGCGGCGAACTGCGCGGCGGCACCATCGACACGGCGGTGCATCTGACCTGCGAGAAGATCGGCCTCAACGTCACGCTCTACGGCAAGGTCGAGCTTTAAGTTCCGTATACCGGAAATGAAAAAAGCCGCGCCCTTCGGCGCGGCTTTCGTTAGATCGGTGAGGCGACTTACGCCCACGGGCGCGCGGCGGCCGCTTTCTGCTCATAGGACGAAATCTTGTCGGCCTTCTGCTTGGTCAGGCCGATGTCGTCGAGGCCGTTGAGCAGGCAGTGCTTGCGGAAGGCATCGACGTCGAACTTGATGACGCCGCCATCCGGGCCGCGGATTTCCTGCTTCCCGAGATCGACCGAGAGCGTGGCGTTCGAGCCGCGATCGGCGTCATCGAACAGCTTCTCGAGATCTTCCGGCGAAACGCGGATCGGCAGAATGCCGTTCTTGAAGCAGTTATTATAAAAAATATCGCCGAACGAGGTCGAAATCACGCAGCGGATGCCGAAATCCATCAGCGCCCAGGGCGCGTGCTCGCGCGAGGAGCCGCAGCCGAAATTGTCGCCGGCGACCAGAATCTTGGCGTTGCGATAGGCAGGCTTGTTGAGCACGAAATCCGGATTCTCGGCGCCGTCGTCGAGATAGCGCTGCTCCGAGAACAGGCCCTTGCCCAGCCCGGTGCGCTTGATCGTCTTCAGGTACTGCTTCGGGATGATCATGTCGGTATCGACATTGATGATCCGCAGCGGAGCGGCGACGCCTTCGAGGTGAGTGAATTTTTCCATGGGCTCTAGAGCTTTCCCGACTGAACTCAGGGCCGAAAGTCTAGCCCGAAGCGAGCCTCGAAGGGAAGGTTTCAGTCCGCCGCCGCCTCGATGGCAGCCATGTCCTCGTCCGACAGGCCGAAATGGTGGCCGATCTCGTGGACCAGGACGTGGGTAACGATGGCGCTCAGGGTCTCCTCGTGCTCGGCCCAGTAGTCGAGGATAGGGCGGCGGTAGAGCCAGACCATGTTCGGCATCTGGCCGGTAACCTGACCCACGGTCATGAATGGCAGGCCGACGCCCTGGAACAGGCCGAGCAGGTCGAATTCGCTGTCGGCGCCCATATGCTCGAGCACTTCCTCGGTCGGGAAGTCGTCGACCTGGATCACCAGGCCCTGGCACAGCGCCCGGAAGGTCTCCGGCAGGCGGGCATAGGCGGCCTGGGCCAGGGCCTCGATATCGTCGAGCGACGGCGCTTCCGCGCCGTACCACCTCTCCGGACCGTTGAATTCGCGTGCCATGGCGAGTTTATCTAGGCGAGCCGCCGGTCCGAACCAAGCGCGGCGCGAGAGCCCCGGCCAAGCCCTTGACCCGCTTGCGGATTAGGCTGTCGTTAACTATTATGGCGGTTAGCGAAAGGACTCGCCATGGCCCTGAAGTCGATCGGATCCGCCATCCTCGCCGCCGCGCTGATCGGCGCCGCCGCGACGCCGGCCTCGGCCGAGTTCTTCGGCTGCAAGGAGCCGCGCAGCAAGGTCAGCTATTCCTCGGCCGCCGACCGGCAGGCCTTCGCGGCCTATGCCCGCACGCACCGTGCGGGCCGCTCGTCTTACGAGCGTGCGCCGCGCCGCGAACGCAATGTCGGGCTGTTCGCGCCCTACAGTGCCCGCAGCCAGCGCCGGTGATGTCGATGCGCGGAATCCTTGCCATCGCCCTGGCCGGTGCGATCGTTGCCGTCGCGGCGCCGCCGGCGGCCGCGCAGATCCAGCGCGGCACCGAAGTCGCGCAGGCCTCCTCCCGACAGCGCATCATCGTCACGCCGGGCCGCACCAGGCCGGGACCGAATTCAACGCGCCAATGCCAGGCGCGGCTGGTCGAGCAGCATCGCCCGAGCGGGACGGTCATCGTGCCGGTGATGCATTGCTGGTGGCAGTAAAACCGCTTCTGTAGCCCGCATGTAGCGAAGCGAAATGTGGGATGGGCTGACCCGGATTTCGCTGCGCTCCATCCGGGCTAAAAACAAAAACGCCGCCCGAGGAGGGCGGCGTTTTCGGTTTCAGGATTGATCGCGCTCAGCGCCACTCGCGCACGTCGACGAAGTGCCCGGCAATCGCGGCGGCGGCGGCCATGGCCGGCGACACCAGATGCGTGCGGCCC
>JAEZEY010000381.1 GCA_023432845.1 Pseudomonadota bacterium | reverse complement strand
ATTCGCTCGCCAGTTCATAGAGATAGAAGGCGATCCGGTGCGGCTCATGGGCCAGCGCGGCGGCCTCCAGCATGCGCGGATAGAGCGCCAGCTTGCGGATAATCGTAAGTTCACCGGGATCGGTCAGGCGGGCGAGATCGGCTTGGTGCAGCGCCGCCGGATCGGCCGGTAGCACGCCCTGCTCGGCCGCCGTACGAAATATCGACTTGCCGCGGGCGTGGCCGTACTGGACATAGAACACCGGGTTCTCACGGCTCTGCTCGATCACCTTGGCCAGATCGAAATCGAGCACCGCGTCGTTCTTGCGGTAGAGCATGTCGAAGCGAACGGCATCCTTGCCGACCTCATCGACGACTTCGCGAAGTGTGATGTAGTCGCCGGCGCGCTTCGACATCTTCACCGGCTCGCCGTTGCGCAGCAGGCGCACGAGTTGCACCAGTTTGATGTCCAGCGTCGCCTTGCCGCCGCTGACGGCCTTCACCGCCGCCTGCATGCGCTTGACGTAACCGCCGTGATCGGCGCCCCAAACATCGATCATGTCGGCGAAGCCGCGATCGAATTTCGATTTGTGATAGGCGATGTCGGTCGCGAAGTAGGTGTAGCTGCCGTCCGACTTCATCAGCGGACGATCGACGTCATCGCCGAACTCGGTCGAGCGGAAAAGCGTCTGCTCGCGGTCTTCCCAGTCCTCGAGGTTGCCGCTCTTGGGCGGCGGCAGACGGCCGTCGTAGATGTGGCCGGCCTCGCGCAACGCCGTAATCGTCTCGGCCACCACATTGACCGGCGCCTTCGGCGGCTCCTGGGAAAACGGATCGGGCAGTTCGCCCTCGATCAGCGAACGCTCCGAGAAGAACACTTCCGGCACGATGCGCAGGCGCGCCAGATCGTTGCGGATCTCCGCCATCATCATGTCGGTGGCGCGCAGACGCACGATTGGCAGCCATTCGGCTTCCGGCATATTCTTGAGCTTGTCGCCGTAATCAGCGGCGAGTTCGGCGCCACATTCCTTCAGATAATCGCCCGGATAAAGCCCATCGGGAATCTCGCCGATATCCTCGCCGAGCGCTTCGCGATAACGCAGGAAAGCCGAGCGCGCGAGCACCTCGACCTGGGCGCCGGCATCGTTGATGTAATATTCGCGCGTCACGCTGTAGCCGGCGGCAACGAGCAGGCTCGATAGCGCATCGCCGAACACCGCACCACGACCATGGCCTACATGCAGCGGCCCGGTTGGATTGGCTGAGACGTATTCGACATTGACCTTGCGTCCGGCGCCGATGGTGCTGCGGCCATAGCCCTTGCCCTGCTCAAGCACGGCGCGCAGCGCATCCGGCCAGACTTCGCCCTTCAACGTGAGATTGATGAAGCCGGGGCCGGCGATATCGACCTTGTCGATCTTTGTATCCGTGCGCAGCTTTTCAGCGATGGCTTCGGCGAGATCGCGCGGCTTCTGCCCGGCGTCCTTGGCCAGCACCATCGCGGCATTGGTCGCCATATCGCCATGCGAGGGATCGCGCGGCGGCTCGACAACGATGCGCGACAGGTCCGCCTGCGGCCCAAGCACGGCGGCGGCCGCCGCGTGAACACGGGCCAGCATGTCAGCGAACAGATGCAGGGTCGGCGCCTTCAGCGCGAGGGTCTCGGGCGGCGCAGCGATCAATGGCTGTTCCGAGGGACGTGGTACGATTGTTGCGGTCTTGACCGGCGGAGGCTTCTTCGTCGGCTTGGGCGGCTTGGTTGACGTCACCGCGGCCGGTTTCTTCGCCGAGGGCTTCGCGGCAGCGCCGCGACGTGTCGATTTCTTCGCGGTTTTTTTCACGGGCGCGGCACGTTTCGTGCCTGCCCGGGCTTTCGTCTTGACCTTCGTCCTGATCTTCGTCTTGGCCTTCGACTTGACCTTCGTTTTGGCTTTCGCCTTGGATTTCCGCTTGGCGGCCTTTGACGCCTTTTTCAGGCTGCCCTTGCGCGCCTTTTTGGCACGCGCCGCCGTAGCCTTTACCTTCGAGCGTGCTTTGGAGCGCGACGCGGTCGCGGCTTTGGATTTGCTCAATCTTTTTTTGGCCATGATGGTCGCTGCGGGTAAGGGATTTCGGCGGGCAAGTCAAAGCGAAGTCATGATATAAGCGTGAACTTATAGATTATCGGAGATTCGTTCGTTTCGTCCCCAATTCTGGAATGAACTGCCATGACCGACGGCTTTTCGCGCCTTTCCCGCCGCCAGGCGGTTGTCGGCCTCACCTCACTCCCCCTCCTCGGCCTCTCTGCCCCGGCCTACGCGCTCGATCCGCCGGCGCAGCGGGTGGCCTCGCTCGAGAAAAGGATTGGCGGCCGCGTCGGCGTCTATTTGCGCGACATCACCGGCCGGGTGCTGATTGCGCACCGCGCCGACGAGCGATTTCCGATGTGCAGCACGTTCAAGTTTCTGCTCGCCGCCGCCGCTCTCAAGCGCGTCGATCAGGGCCAGATGTCGCTCGATCAGGTGCTCGATTTCAGCGAAGCGGATCTGCTGAGCTATGCCCCGGTCGCCAAGGCCAATGTCGCCAAAGGCGGCCTGCCGCTGGGCGAGTTGTGCGCCGCCATCGTGACCGTCAGCGACAACACCGCGGCCAATGTCATTCTGCGTAATATCGGCGGCCCGCAAGCCGTAACGGCCTTCGCGCGCTCGATCGGCGATCAGGACACGCGACTTGACCGCAACGAACCCGAGCTGAACTCCGCCATTCCCGGCGATCCGCGCGACACCACGACGCCGCAGGCGATCGGCGAGGACATGGCACGCCTGCTGTCAGGCAATGCGCTGGGAGCGGCCTCGCAGCAGATGCTCGATAATTGGATGGTGGCGTCGAAGACCGGGCTCAAGCGGGTCCGCGCCGGTTTGCCGAAAGGCTGGGTGGTTGGCGACAAGACCGGCTCTGGCGCCAATGGCAGCGCGAATGTTGTCGCCATCATCCGCCCGAAGAACCGGGCGACCTTGTTCGCTTCGGTCTATCTCACCGGTTCGAGCGCCGCCGCCGAAGAGCTCGATGCCGTCCACATGGAGGTCGGCCGCATCATTGCCGACATGGTGCTGCGCTCCTGATCGAGTGGGCTCAGGCCTTTTGCGGCCAGGGCAATTCGATGATGCAGACAAGCCCGCCGCGGCGGTAGTCGAGTTCGACCTTGCCGCCGAGATCCTCCTTGAGGCTGCGCTCCAGCAGCACCGAGCCGAAGCCGCGCCGCTCCGGTGGCCCTTCGACCGGTGGGCCGTCGCTTTCGCGCCAGCTGATGGTCAGCGCCGGCGGCTGACCCTCGGCGCGCGACCAGGAGAGAGAAACCCGGCCCTTGTCGTTCGACAGCGCACCGTATTTCACGGCGTTGGTCGTCAGTTCATGCAGCGCCATGGCCAGCGCAAGAGCCTCGCGCGGCGGCAACAGCACGCGCGGACCGGCGTATTCGACGCGGTCCTTGAAACCGCCGCCGGCATGCAGGGTATCGCGCGCAATGTCGGCCAGCGCCGCGTTTTCCCAGTTCGATGCGGTGAGCAGGTTGTGGGCGGCGGCGAGCGCCATCAGCCGGTTCTCAAAGGCCTGACGCGGCTCGCGGGCAACGCCGGCGCTGCGGAAGGTCTGGTGCGCCATGGCCTGTACCACGGCGAGCGTGTTCTTGACGCGATGATTGAGCTCGGCGAGCAAGAGTTCGCGCTGCGCATCGGCCCGCTCTCGCTCGCTGATGTCCATGTTGACGCCGATCATGCCAAGCAGTTCGCCCGACGACGACTGCCGCGGCTGCGCGTGGGTCTCCAGCACATGATAGGCGCCGTCGATGGCGCTCCTGAAACGGCCGACGATGGTGCAAGGACGGCGCTCAGTCATCGCCTCCATCATCGCCGCTCCCACCGCGGCCATGTCGTCCGGATGCGTCGTCTGCTCCCAACTGAAGCTTGCGATCCTCTCTTCCGTGACGCCCCAGAACTCACGCAGCATCCGGTTGAGGTGCAGGCAGTGGCCGTTCCTGTCGCTCATCCAGATCATGACCGGCGCGTTTTCCGACATCAGGCGGAAACGCTCCTCGGACTCGCGCAGCTCCTGTTCGACGGCGCGGCGGCGGGCTTCCGCCCGCGCTCGCTCGAAACTGAAGCCTACCTGCCGGGCGATAGTGACCGCGGTTTCGATTTCGGGAGGCATGAAACGGCGGGGCTCGGGATAGTAGGTCATGAACTTGCCGACGACCTCGCCGTCGGCGACCAGCGGAATGAAGCCGAGCGCGCGAATGCCCTCGTTGTAGATGGTCTGTTTGATCCAGTTTGGCTCGTCGGTGTCGTTGATGTCTGAGACGAAGATCGGCTGCGGGTCGCGGTCACCCGGCTTCCAGGGCGAATGGCCGCGCAGGGTGTCGCGATAGTGATCGGACAGACCGCGCCAGGCGACAAACTGCATCACCCCGGCATCATCGAACAGCAGGATGGAGGCGCGCGGACAGGACAAAGTCCCGAGGATCGCATCGAGCGCGGCGTCGTAGACTTCGCGCTGCGACCGGGCGCGATACAGCCGGTCGGTCAGCCGGTAGAGCGCCGACAGTTCGTTGACCGGATCGAGCCGAGTCACGGCAGTCGCCGTGCCGACCGAATCGGCGTGCCGCTCGCTTTGCGCCATGCCCCCTGCCGTTGAGAATCAACCCTCGATCAACTTCAGCGGAGTCGGACAGCCCCCGATCCTCCACCAGCCGCAACGCCGGCCGCACGCAAATGTTCCATGTTTCAGCGGCCTCTTGTCTCTCCGCCCGATAGACCGTTGCCCGCTACCAGCTGATAAACAAGTCTTAACTGTATTTCTGTAGGGTCCGCTTCGAAAAAGCTTAAAAAACCGAGCGAGACGCATGGCCGCACGACTCTTGCGAATGCCCCTGCGGAGGGAAAACCGAGCGTCGTCGTTTTCGGACATTGGCGATCGCGCCGGGCGTTTGAGCGTCGAAATAGCCGATGCCGCCGGTTTGATCGGCTATCTGACCGCTCTGGGCAAGACGCAGACAGAGCGCGCCCAGGGCGCCATGGCCGCGGCCCGGCAGATGGCCGAGACCAATGCCGTGCTGTCGTCGGCGATGAACGCCGCGCGTGCCTCCGCCGACGCCGCGGAAGAAACCCTGCGCGAAGGCTCGGGTCACGTCTCCACCGCCCTCACCAATTCCATCGCGAAGATCGAGGCGCTCGGCGACGGAGCCATCGCTTTGAAAGAAGCGATCGAGAAGGTGTCGGCGACCATTCAACGCGTCCAGGAAACCAGCGCCGCGGTGCGCCGCATCGCCGACGAGACCGAATTGCTGGCGCTCAATGCCTCGATCGAGGCGGCCCATGCGGGCACGGCCGGCGCCGGCTTTGCCGTCATCGCCGGCGCGGTGAAACGGCTCGCGGAGCAGTCGCGGCAATCGACCAAGGACGCGCAGGACCATCTCGAGACGCTGACCGTCACGCTCGCCGAACTCGTCAGCCGCGCCGACGTCAACACCCAGACCGCCATCGCCGCCAAGGCGGAGTCGAGCGGCGCGCAGGCCTCGATCACCGAGTTGCAGGCGCTGGTCGAAACCGTGCAGGGCATGACCCGCGAGATCGGCACCATGGCGACGCAGGTCGACAGCAACAATGAATGTTTCGACAGCCTGACGGATGAACTCACCGGACTGGTCGGTGCGGTCGAAGCCGGATCCGGCAAGCTGACGCAGGCCAAGGCGCGGACCGACTCGATCCTGACCATCAGCGAAGATTTCCTGCTGTTCATCGCCGAGAGCGGCATCAAGACGCCCGACACGCCGATCGTCACTCTCTGCCAGAAGACCGCGGCGCAGATCGCATCCGCATTCGAACGGGCCATTGCCAAGGGCGCGATCACGCCGGATGCACTGTTCGACGAGCGCTATGTGCCGATCGCAGGCACCGACCCGCAGCAAATGATGACCAAGTTCGTCGCCTTCACCGACAAGGTGCTGCCCGAGTTTCAGGAGCCGCTGCTCAAGGCCGATCCGCGCATCGTGTTCTGCGCCGCCATCGACCGCAACGGCTTCCTGCCGACGCATAACCTGAAATACTCGCAGCCGCAGGGCGACGATCCGGCATGGAACGCCGCCAACTGCCGCAACCGCCGCATCTTCAACGACCGCACCGGCCTCTCCGCCGGGCGCAGCAAGCGCTCGTTTCTGCTGCAGACCTATCGCCGCGACATGGGCGGCGGCGAGTTCGTCCTGATGAAGGATGTGTCCGCGCCGATCACGGTCAACGGCCGGCACTGGGGCGGTTTCCGCATCGGATTCAAAGTGTAGCAGACACCGATACCGCGTCGGTATTGATTGGTGGTATTGCGCCAAATCAAGGCCGCACCGGTGTTTCCGCGCCTGAATGTTATTGCATTCAGGAGAGTCGCCATGCTCAAGATCGCAGCCCCAGTGTGGATGATACTCGGCACAACATTGGCCGGCATTTTCGTGATGATCGTTCTCAACGTGCCGTCACTCGCCGCGCATGATCGGCAATATATCCCCTACGCCGCCATCGCCGGCTTCATCGTCGCCATTCCGATCGCCTTTGCGGTGGCGGGCCGCATGCGTGACGCCTTCGCGCGCTAAAGGGCCTCAGCGCAATTCCGGCGTCGTCTTGAAGAAACGCGCGTGCTCGGATAGCGCATAGCGGTCGGTCATGCCGGCGATGTAGTCGGCGATGCGCCGTTCCTTGCCCGTAGGGTCGAGCGCGGCGAAGCCAGCGCACCACTCCTCCGGCAGGTCGCGCGGTGACGCGCTGAAATGCAGGAACAGGTCGGCGACCACGCCTTCGGCATCGTGCATTACCCGCATGACGCGGTGGTGGCGATACATCCGCGGATAGAGGAAGCCCTTGATTGCGTCGTCGACTTCCGTCATCGCCGCCGACAGGCCGACAACCGGCCCCGGCGCGTTGCGGATGTCGGCAAGGCTTTGGGCACCGAGCGCGGCCAGCCGGCGCTCGCTCTCGGCAATCACGTCCTCGATCATCCGCGTGATGACGCGGCGCGTCACCTCATGCACGCGGCGCGCCGGCTCAAGGTTGCGACGGCGGTCCTCGATCTCGCGGACGATGCCGCCAAGGAATGGCACGCTCGATAAATCGCCCAGAGTGAACAAGTCGGCGCGCAGACCGTCGTCGATGTCGTGGGCGTCGTAGGCGATGTCGTCGGCGACGGCCGCGATCTGCGCCTCGGCGGAGGCCTGCGACCACAGTTCGAGATCCTGCCGCCGGTTGTAGGCGAGGATCGGCTTGGGCACGCCGTGCTCGGCATAGCGCGCGGTCGGGGCGCCATCGCGCGCCGTCAACGGGCCATTGTGCTTGACCAGCCCCTCAAGGGTTTCCCAGGTCAGATTGAGGCCGTCGAAGTCGGCATAGCGGCGCTCCAGATCGGCGACTATACGCAGCGCCTGGGCATTGTGATCGAAGCCGCCGGCATGGCGCAGAATGCGGTCGAGCGCCCGTTCGCCGGCATGGCCGAACGGGGTATGCCCAAGGTCGTGGCTCAGCGCCACCACCTCCGCCAGATCCTCATCGCACCCGAGCGCACGCGCCAGCGAGCGGGCGATCTGCGCCACTTCCAGGGTGTGCGTCAGCCGCGTGCGGTAGTGGTCGCCTTCGTGGAAAATGAAAACCTGGGTCTTGTAGGCCAGCCGCCGGAACGCCGCCGAATGGATGATGCGGTCGCAGTCGCGACGGAAATCGTTGCGGGTCGGGCTGGCCGGCTCGGCCACCAGCCGGCCGCGGCTCTGGCGCGGATCGGCGGCATATGGAGCACGAGGGCGGCCGCTGTCGATGGCCATGGGGCATTTTCCGGCGAATCGGGCTGCATTGACGCGGCAGGCTCGCGCACTTAACTATCGGTCACAGCGCATTGCAACGGATCATGGCAACGCCGCAAAGGAACTGACATGGACGCGGTCACCGATAGCGTCGCCTACACCCCCGTCACCGTCAGCGCCCGTGCCGCGCGACGGATCGGGGAAATCCTGAAAAACGAGCCCGCCGGCACCATGCTGCGCGTCTCGGTCGAAGGCGGCGGCTGCTCCGGCTTCCAATACAAGTTCGACATGGACCGCCAGCAGACCGACGACGACCTCGTCATCAGTCGCGACGGCGCCACCGTGCTCATCGACCAGGTGTCAGTGAACTACATGGCCGGCTCCGAAATCGACTTCGTCGACGACCTAATCGGCGCCTCGTTCAAGGTCAAGAACCCGAACGCCACCGCAGCCTGTGGCTGCGGCACGAGCTTCGCGCTTTAGACATCCTTCCGCTGCACCACGACCGACGTGCCACGCACGGCTGTAACGGTCAGCGCCGTGCCGGCGTCGAAGTCCTCATTGCCTTCCGCGAGCCATAAGGTGTCGTTGAGCCGGATATAGCCGTGGCCGTTGACGAAGGCCTCGCTGGCAACGCCTGTCTGGCCGACCATCTCGAGGTCGCGCCGGTTGATCGGGTCGGCGTCCGGGTTGCGCGAGGCCAGCCAGCGATAGACGAAATAGCCGGCCACGCAGGTGGCCAGACAGGCGATCGCGAAGAAGGTGAGCTGGGCGTTCAGCGACCAGTCGACCGCAAAGCCGGCCAGCGCCGTCAGCGCCGCGGCGCAGGCGATCCAGATCAGGTAGTTGCCGGGCACCGGCATTTCCAGAAAAGCGATGACAACCGCCGCCACCGCCCAGGCCCAAGGGGAGACGGCGGTCATTTGGCTTCGCCCAGCTTGGCGTTTCGTGTCAGTTCGGCGATACCGGACACGGCGCTGACGATGCCGCTCATTTCCATCGGCATCAACAGCAGCTTCGAATTGTCGGCCTGGCCAATCTGATTCAGCGCATCGACGTATTTCTGCGCGACGAAATAGTTGAGTGCCTGCACATTTCCGTCCTCGACCGCCTTGGACACGACGCGGGTGGCCTCGGCTTCGGCGGTGGCGAGCCGTTCGCGCGCCTCGGCGTCCCGATTGGCCGCGGCAAGGCGGCCTTCGGCGGCGAGGATCTGCGATTGCTTCTCGCCTTCCGCCTTGAGGATCGCCGCCTGCTTGACGCCCTCGGCGGCCAGAATGGCGGCGCGCCGCTCACGCTCTGCGGTCAGCTGCATGGCCATCGAAGCCACCACATTGTCGGGCGGGCTGATGTCCTTGAGTTCGACGCGCGTGATCTTGGTCCCCCAAGGCTGCGTCGCGTTGTCGAGAACATGCAG